>JAIXTR010000173.1 GCA_027483845.1 Caulobacteraceae bacterium
CGCCGATGGGGTCGCAGGTGAGGCCCAGGTTATGCTCCATGCCGATCTCGGCGGCGTTCTCGATCTGGGCATTGGTGGCGCCCAGCGCCGCGGCCAGGCCCGCCGCCGCCATCGAGCAGGCCACGCCCACCTCGCCCTGGCAGCCGACCTCCGCGCCGGAGATCGAAGCGTTGCGTTTGTAGAGCGCGCCGATGGCTCCCGCCGTCAGCAGGAAGGTGTGCCGCCCGCCCGCCGTGCCGTGATGGAAGCGGTCGTAGTAGCGGAGCACCGCCGGGAGCAGGCCGGCCGCGCCGTTCGTCGGGGCCGTGACGACCCGGCCGCCGGCGGCGTTTTCCTCGTTTACGGCCAGGGCCCAGAGGTTGACCCAGTCCAGGGCCGCCAGCGGATCGGCCAGCCGCCGGTCGGCGTCCTCCACCAGGTTGCGCCAGATGCCGTGGGCCCGGCGCGTGACCTTCAGGGCGCCCGGCAGGACGCCCGGCGTGCGCATGCCGCGGTCGATGCAGGCGAACATGGCGTCGATGATCTCGTCCAGGCCGTCGGCGATCTCGGCCTCGGAACGGACGGCGAGCTCGTTGGCCGCCATCAGACCGGCGATGGTCAGGCCCGCCGCCTCCGCCTGGGCCAGCAGGGCCGCGCCGCTGTCGAAGGGGAAGGGCTCCGGGATGGCGCGGTCCGGCGCCGTGTTCTGGCCGATCTCGCCCTCGTCGCGGACGAAACCGCCGCCGATGGAGAAATAGGTGCGCTCGGCCAGCGCCTGGCCCTGGGCGTCGAAGGCGACGAACCTCATCGCGTTGGGGTGCTGGGGCAGGCGGGTGCGGCCCTCCCACAGGATGTCCCGCGCCTCGTCGAAGGCGATCTCGTGCTGGCCGCCCAGGCTGAGCCGCCGGCTGTCGCGGACCTGGGCGATAGCCGCGTCGGCGGCGTCGGGATCCAGGGTGCGCGGCGAGAACCCCGCCAGCCCCAGGATCACCGCCCGGTCGGTGGCGTGACCGCGGCCGGTGAGGGCGAGGGAGGCGTAGAGCGTGGTCTCGACCCGCGCCGTCCGCGCAAGGTCCGACCCCAGCCGCGCGAGGAAGCGGCCGGCCGCCGTCATCGGTCCCATGGTGTGCGAACTGGAGGGGCCGACGCCCAGCTTGAAGAGGTCGAAGACGCTGACGTTCATGGGCGGCCTCTAGCGCGCGCCAGCGTCCGGCTCAATCGCACGGCCCGAGACAGGACGATCGCATTCAACAGCTCAATGGGTCTGGGTGATCGTGACGACCTTGGAGACGTCACCCCGCTTCAGGTCGCGTACCCTTGCAAAGATGTAGATCCGACCTGCATCCCACCAGTTCATGCGAAGGTCATCGTCGGAGTCGATCTGCATCAGCAGACGCCACTCGCGAGACGCAATTCGGATGTCATCCGGTGGCGCCGTTCTGTAGTCATACGTCAGGCTGCGGTGCAGATACTCGCACTCTAGCGCCATCTGGCTGCTTTGGATTTCGCTTGGAAAACCGCCGAGCCGATGGTCAGGCTGGTCACCCATGTCCCCAAAGGTATCGCCGCTGAGTTGATTCAGCCCCTCGGGCCAGGATTCGCCTAACCAGTCTTCGCTTGGAAGCGATTGAACGGGCTTGAAGTCGACGCGCCGCTCACGGAACTGTCGACCCTTCGGCAGGTTTTTCGCCGGCGCGACTTCTGGCCCGGGAGGCTCGCGGCTGAAGATGACCTTGCCGCAGTTGGGCATGCCGTTCAGCGCGTCATCGAAGAACAAGTAGAGGCGTCCCGTGTTGGGCAGCCCGCCGAGGGCATCGCCGGCTTGTACGGTCTCAAGGTCGATCTGGCACACGAACGCCAGCGGGCCGCCCTCACCCTGCGGCCACAACACACCCAGGGGCAACTCCGGGTGTCCGCCGATCTTCGAAAACCCCGGTGACTGTGCAGGGACCATCAGCAGGCTCGCCCGCGCCATGCGGACGATGCGTGCGCGCAACTTGGAGTGCTCTGCGGGGCTTCGCGGCGCGGCCTTGACTGGTCGAAACGTGCCGCGAAGATGCCCGATGCCGTAGATCGTCGCACCGAGAGCCGCGAGAAACGCGAGGCCGTGGAACAACCCGACCGTCATTGTCGACGGCCTTCTACCGCAAGGGTGGGAACGCGCACGACGCTTCCGGCGCCGGACACGGCCGCAGGCTTGGTCCACGTCGGCGTGCCGTGCCAAATCCGCTCAGCAGGTCCGAAGCGCGGCAGTTTCACACCATCGACCGTGACGCTTCCATGAATGCGACCGTGGGTGACAGGATCCAAGGCTTTGATATTCCAGGGTTGGTTCTTGATGTAGTCCGGCACAGCCTTCCCCCAGCCCCCTTGGGGAATGATCCCATGGTGCCCATGTTCACCGGGCCTGAGATAGCCCTTCTCGCCCATCCACTTCCGTACGCCCTGCACCTCATCCCACGACTTGCTGTGCCACGCGTAGGAACCCCCTACCTTCACGGCGCCCTTGCCGACGGCGACGAGAGCGCCTTTGACTAGGGCTAGATCAGATAGGGCCATGATCCCATTTCCGGCTGCGCCGACGTAGTCGCCATCATGGAGGTCCGCGAGGGCTTCACGACCTGATCCCAAACCGGAGCAATGGATTCCAAAGCGCTGGGGTGCCCGACGTCAGGCGCCCAACTGGGGCCGCGCCTTTGCACCGAATGTTGAGCTGCTGCTGAGCGCTTCCGTTCAATGTCAGCGGCCTGCCGATCGTTATATGCAAGCTGTGCCTTCGCCGCGGCAGCGTGTGCGCCTGCATCGAAGTCCGGAACCGAGCGCGGTTAATCGCCTCGGGGCATACGAGCCAGAGCTTCCCATCCTTATCCCCTCTGAAGTCGGTGCGCGCTAGATCGACAAGCGTCGCCACCGAAGCTTCAAAGTCTCACAAGTGCAGTGGTTTTGCAAGAACAAAAGAAGAACAAAGCCGAAGTTTAGCTCATCGGGTTCGCCGGCGGGGCTGGCTCGGGCAGGGGGATGAATTCCTGGTCGTCGGCGTCGGGGAGTTTCATGCGGCCGGCGCGCCAGTCGGCCTTGGCCTGTTCCAGGCGCTCCTTGGACGAGGAGACGAAGTTCCACTCGATGAAGCGCTGGCCCACCGGCTCGCCGCCCAGCAGCATGACGATGGCGTCGGTGGTGGCGCTGAAGAGCACCGGCTCGCCGCTGCGGAAGACCGCCATCTGGCCGGCGTGGATCTCGCGGCCGTCCACCTCGACCACGCCTTCGGCGACGTAGGCCGCGCGTTCGGGGTATTCGGCCGGCAGTTCGGCCTTGGCCCCGGCGTTCAGGCGCCAGTGGACGTAGAACATCGGCGAGAGGGTCTTCACCTTGGCCTCGGCCCCGAAGGCCTTGCCGGCGATCAGGCGCGCCCACATGCCGCCGCCCTCGAAGGTGGGCAGGTCAGCGGGGCCATGGTTGGCGAAGCTGGGGTCGGTCTCTTCCAGCTCGGTGGGCAGGGCCACCCAGGCCTGGATGCCGTGCATCTTGCCGCCGTTGGCGCGCAGGGTCTCGAACCGTTCGGAGTGGGTGATGCCCTTGCCGGCGGTCATCCAGTTCACCTCGCCGGGGTTGATCTCCTGGATGGCGCCCACGCTGTCGCGGTGGGTGATGTGGCCGTCGAAGAGGTAGGTGACGGTGGACAGGCCGATGTGCGGGTGGGGGCGGACGTCGACCTCGCGGCCGAAGCC
>JAIXTR010000480.1 GCA_027483845.1 Caulobacteraceae bacterium
CAAAAAACTCAAGTTCTGAAGTCCGCCCTGTTCATGGGCGTGGCTGTCGCCGCCGCGTCGTTCGCCGGTGTCGCCCTGGCGCAGGAGGCCGCCTCCGGCGCCGAACTGACCGAGGTGGTCGTCACCGCCGAACGTCGCTCCGAGAACCTGCAGAAGGTTCCGCTCTCGGTGGCCGTGATCGGCGCCGACGAGGTTCGCGCCGCCGCCGCCGGGGGTGACGACACCCTCCTGTCGCTATCGGGCAAGGTGCCCAGCTTCTACGCCGAAACCACGACGGGCCGGATCTTCCCGCGCTTCTACATCCGCGGCCTGGGCAACATCGACTTCTACCTCGGCGCCTCGCAGCCGGTGTCAATCATCCAGGACGACGTGGTCCTGGAGCACGTGGTGCTGAAGTCGAACCCGGTGTTCGACGTCCAGCAGGTGGAAGTGCTGCGCGGCCCGCAAGGCTCGCTGTTCGGCCGCAACACCACCGCCGGCATCGTGAAGTTCGACACCGTTCGCCCGACCCAGACCTTCCAGGCCCGGGCCCAGGCCACCTACGGCAGCAAGAACACCGTCACCTTCGACGGTGGCGTCGGCGGTCCGATCGTGGCCGACAAGGCCGCCTTCCGCATCTCGGCGCTGTACCAGCACCGCGACGACTGGGTGGACAACACCTTCGCCGGCGTCAGCGCCGACGGCACCGTGACGCCGAAGAAGGACGCCATGGGCGGCTTTGACGAGAAGGACGTTCGCGCCCAGCTGCTGCTGACCCCGAACGAAGACCTGACGATCCTGGCCTCGGCGCACGCCCGCGACTACGAGGGCACCTCGACGCTGTTCCTGCGCAACGCGCTGACGAAGGGCTCCAACTCGCCGAACGCGCCGCGTGGCAGCGTCGCCTACGACGAGGCCCAGAACAATCCGCAGGCCTACAAGACCTACGGAACCTCGCTGAACATCGCCTACGACTTCGGTCCGCTGACCCTGACCTCGATCACCGCCTATGAGACCAGCGACGGCTACAGCCGTGGCGACACCGACGGCGGCGCGGCGGCCAACTTCGGCGGTATCGGCTTCGGCCAGTCGCAGGGCCGCCTTCGCGATCTGGACCAGTACACCCAGGAACTGCGCCTCTCCAGCAATGGCGACAGCCGGCTGAAGTGGCAGTTCGGCGGCATGCTGTTCGACAGCGAGGACCTGACCGAGTTCTATCAGCGCGGCTACTTCCTCACGACCGCGGCCCGCAATCCGAACAACTTCGTTCGTCTGAAGAACGTGAACATGTCCTGGGCTGTCTTCGGCCAGGCCAGCTACCAGGTCACCGACCAGCTCACGATCACGGCCGGCGCGCGCCAGACCGAGGACACTAAGAAGACCAAGCTGCTGCAGACGGCGAACACCGCCGCCGGCGCCGTCACCTACACCGGCCGCCGCTACGTCCGCCTGTCGGACAGCAAGCTGTCGTGGGACCTGAGCGCGCTCTATCAGGTGAATGACGACCTGGGCCTCTACGCCCGCGTCGCCAAGGGCTTCCGCGGCCCGACCATCCAGGGCCGCTCGGCGGTGTTCAACGCCGACTTCACGACGGCCGATTCCGAGACCATCCTGTCGTACGAAGCTGGCTTCAAGTCGACGTTGTTCGACAACACGCTGCGCCTGAACGCGACGGCCTTCGCCTACGAGGTGAAGGACATCCAGCTGAACGGCAACGACTCCAACGGCAACGGGGTGCTCTTCAACGCCGACAAGGCCAAGGCCTACGGGCTTGAGGCCGACGCCGAGTGGCGCCCGATCCAGAACCTGACCCTGACCGGCGGCGTGAGCCTCCTGCACAGCGAGATCCAGGACAAGCGGGTCTACGCCCAGGTCTGCGCCCTGAACGGCGTGGTGGTCTGCACGGTCCAGAATCCGACGATCAAGGTGGGGGCCAACACCTTCGCCCAGATCGATGGGGAGCCGCTGCCGAACGCGCCCAAGTACAATGTCAGCTTCACCGCACGCTACGACATGCCGGTGGGCGAGGATGGCGCGGTGTTCGTGGCGACCGACTGGAACGTCCAGGGCTACACCAGCTTCGTGCTGTACAAGACCGCGGAGTTCACCTCGAAGGGCAACTTCGAAGGCGGCGCCCGGCTGGGATATGCGGCCAACAACGGCGCCTATGAGATCGCGCTGTTCGCCCGCAACATCACGAACGAGAAGAACCTCAAGGGCGTGATCGAGAACTACATGGCCGCGGTCTACAACGAGCCGCGCATCGTCGGCGTCTCGCTGAGCGCCAAGCTCCGCTGAGGTCTTGCCCCGTTCAAACGGGTCGTTTGAACGGGGCGACCGATACCAACCTCAGGCCGGGCTGCGGGCCTCGACCCGCTCCGGCTGGGGCGACATCTCCAGCGCCTCGACGACACCGGCGATCAACGCCGCCGCGGTGACCGGCTTGGCGACGTGAAGATCGGCGCCGGCGTCCAGCGCGTCCAGCCTGTGCTGGGCCATGGCGTTCGCACTCAGCATGATCAGCGGCGTACGCGGGAGGCTGCTGTCGGTCCGCTCCATCGCGCGGATCGCCCGCGTGGCGGCCAGGCCGTCCATCACCGGCATCTGCATGTCCATCAACACCAGATCGAACCCGCCGCGGCGCATGGCCTCGACGGCCTCTGCGCCATTCTCGACGATGGTGATCTCGGCTCCGCAGGGCGCCAGGATGAGCTCGACCACCTTCTGGTTCGTCGGGTGGTCCTCGGCCAGCAGGATCCGTAGCGGGCCGCCGTGTCCGGGCGTTGGCTGTGCGGCTGCGCGGACTGCGGCGCCAGCGCCGAACCGGCCGGCGTCGTAAGTTTCGAGCGGCTGACAGCGCATGAGCGGCAGGG
>JAIXTR010000084.1 GCA_027483845.1 Caulobacteraceae bacterium
GTGAGCATTACTTAGGCCTATAAAATGCGCCGGGCGTCGAGGCTCGGCGCTACTCCCTTTTGCTCACTTGGAGCATAAGCGAGCATATAGGGCTGACGTGACGGGGCGCAAGGGCCTTTCGGGGCAGACATCGATCACATCGTCAGCGCGACGACGTTACCTCGGTGATCATCCGGGCAAGCTGCTCGGCTCCATAGGGCTTTCGCAGAAGCGGCCAGGGCGCCGCCTCGGCTGCCATCAGCACATCGCCGGTGTAGCCGGAGGAAAGGATGACCGGCAGTTCGGGCCGCATCGCCACCGCCTCGCGAGCGAGGTCCACGCCGCTCTTGTCGCCCGGCATGATGACGTCGGTCAGCAGCACGTCGATCGCCGCGTCGTTGCGGAGGATGGCCAACGCCTGCTCCGCCTGCTCGGCCACCTGCACGTCATGACCCAGGTCGCTCAACATCGCCTCGACCAGCTCGGCCACCTGTCCATCGTCCTCGACCAGCAGGACGCGGAGGCGGGGCCCCTGATCGGCGCGGGCCGGCTGAGCGGCCTCGGCAGGCTGGGCAGGGGCGCTGACCAACTGCGGGAGATAGAGACAGACACTGGCGCCCTTGCCGGGCGCGCTGTCGACCGTGGCCGCCCCCCCGCTCTGGCGCGTGAAGCCGTACACTTGGCTCAGGCCAAGGCCCGTGCCTCGGCCGGGGTCCTTGGTGGTGAAGAACGGCTCGAACGCGCGCGCGATCGTCGCCGTGTCCATGCCCGCCCCGGTGTCATGCACGGCGACGCAGAGATAGTCGCCGCCCGCCAGGCCCTCGACCTGGCGGTCTGCCAGGCGAACCGGAAGGGTCTCGATCCGGATCATGCCACCGGGCGGTGTCGCGTCGCGGGCATTGACCACCAGGTTCATGACCGCCGCCTCGAACTGGCTGGGATCGATATTGACCACGACGCCGGGCGCGGTCGGTGCGACGACCAGGGTCACGGCCTCCCCGACCGCACGCCGCAGCAGGCTCTCGGCGTCCTTGATCAAAGCGTCGACCTCGAGCGGCTCGGGCTTCAGCGCCTGACGGCGCGAGAAGGCCAGCAGCTGTTGGGTCAGGCGTTCTCCACGACGCGCGGCGCCCTGGGCCGCGTCGATCATGCGTTCGCGGCGCGCGGCGTCGTTCGGATGACGCTGCATCATGTCCAGCGCACCGATGACCACGGTCAGGAGGTTGTTGAAGTCGTGGGCCACGCCGCCGGTGAGTTGGCCCACCGCCTCGAGCTTCTGCGCCCGCTGCAGCGCCGCCTCCGCCTCGTCGCGCTCGGCCAGGGCGGCCTGGACCCGCTCGGCCAGCAGGTCGTTGATCCGCTTGAGGTCGTCCTCGGCCCGCTTTGCGTCGGTGATGTCGTAGCCGACTCCGATGAAGCCATCGAACGTTCCATCGGCGGCCCAACGGGGCTGCGACACCGACCGGATCCAACGGTACTCGCCGTCGTGGCGCTGGAAGCGGGCTTCGAGCGTGAACAGCTTGCGCGACGCCTCGCCGGCGATCTGCTCCTGCAGGATGCGCTGGAGGTCGTCGGGGTGCAGGACCAGCCGCCAGTCGAAGTCCAGCGGGTCGTGGCCCGGGCCCAGGTAGTCGACGTAGGTGGCGTTGGCGAACTCGCGCTTGCCGTTGACGCGGGTGACCCACATCAGGATCGGCGCGCTGTCGGCCAGGGCGCGGAATCGCGCTTCCGTCGCGGCGAGCTCCCGCCGCGCCAGCGTCTGGGCCGCGTTCGCCTCGTCCAGACGCAACAGGGCGCCGCGCAGGCTCGAGGACACCATCACCGTCAACGCTGCGGAGACGGTGAACATCGCCACCACGGAGCCGTTCGAGACGCCAACGGCGGTGATCAGCGGCGCCCAGACACTGATGATCAGCGACGTGGCCAGGGTCGCCCAGCCCCAGCGCGCGCCGGCGTAGAGGGTCGCGATGATCAGGGCCGGGAACGTCGTCGCCGACAGGGCGGTGGCCAGCTCAGGCCCAAGCAACAGGACCCGCAGACCGATGGCGCCCGCAAGCGACGCCGCGCTGATCGCCAGACCCGTCAGGAATCGCGGGGATCGCCTTGGAATGAGCCGTAGCGGAAACAGCGCCGGCCTCATGGATGTCGCATCGAACCCCCCGCCCGTACTCGGCGTCGCCCAGCATGGGACGCGCCACCGGCCCATGCAACCGGGCGCCGTCGTTCGGTGGCGAGATCGGGGCTGCGGCAGAGGTTGCACGAATTTTGCGGGTGGTGGGTCTAAATATCGCCGGTTTGCGCCTATATGCGACGGCTCCGATCGTATGAGGGGATGTGGTTCTGATATCGCGTTGGCATAGACTTCGGCCCTCGGGGGCGAAGTTGGCGGCCGTTGTGGCCGTGACGGTGCTGGTCGCCGGATCCGCCTGCGCGCCGCAGCCGCCGGTCCGGAAGGCCGAGTTCGTCTCGCGCAACCTGTCCAACGCCGACCTCTTCAAGCTGGCCTCGACGATGGACCCCGCTATGCGGGCGCTGGCGCTGCGTCACGATCCGGCCTCGCGGGCGCCCGACCTGTGGGCCCGGCCCCAGGGTTGGGGCAGCCTCGACATGGCCAACATCCCCGACCTCGGCCTGGCGACCCAGACCGACGCGGCCACCGCCGAGCAGCTGAACGACCTGCGGCCCTTCGCGAAGCTGCCGATCCGCCCGATGAAGCCCTTCGTTCTGCAAGCCTCCGGCGCGGACCGGGCGCGTGCGGTCCAGTGCCTCAGTGAGGCGGTCTACTACGAAGCCGCCCGTGAGCCGGAGGTCGGCCAAGAGGCGGTGGCCCAGGTGGTGCTGAACCGGATGCGACACCCCGCCTATCCGAAGTCGGTGTGCGGCGTGGTCTACCAGGGTTCGGCCCGCGCCACCGGTTGTCAGTTCACCTTCACCTGCGACGGCTCGCTGCGCTTTGCGCCCCAGCCCGCGCTGTGGAACCGAGCTCGCGCGGTCGCCGAGCGCGCCCTGAGCGGCTATGTCGACAAGACGGTCGGATCGGCCACGCACTATCACGCCCAATACGTCTCGCCTTATTGGGCCCCGACGCTGGTCAAGATGACCCAGGTGGGCCAGCACATCTTCTATCGGTGGACCGGCCCGTGGGGCGAGCCGCCCGCGTTCACCGGCCGCTACGCCGGCGGCGAGGCCTATCTCAGCCCCGCCGTCCTCGGGAGCATCGACGCGCGCACGCAGGGCGGACTGTTCTCGCCCGAGGCGCAGGGCATACCCGCCGAGCGCAAGATCACCCTGGCCGTGGCCGGCGAGGTCCGCACCTACAGCGTCGTCGACCCCACCATGCCGAGCGGCGAACGCACCCGCGTGATGGGCGTCCTGATGTCCACTCGTCGTGCGCCCACGCCCGACGAGGTCAAGCGTATCAACCAGAGCCTGGAAGCCATGGAACGCGCCATGGACCAGAAGCCCGCCGCGCCGTCCCCCACCGTGACCGCCGCATCGCCCGCGGCGCCGGCGTAAGCTCGCTAGCGGAACGCGAGCCTGAGTTTCGCGCCGACGAAGCGGCCCGTCTGGTCCGTGCCGCGCATCGCACCGGCGCCTTTCCGCTCGGCGCCCTGGTCCAGTCCGCAGAGGAAGCCCAGCGATCCCACGACGCCCTCATCGTAGTGGTGATCGATGGCGGTCTTCGCCACGCCCGGGATGCGAGGCTCGGGCGCATGGCTGTAGCGAGGGGTGAAGGCGGCGGCGGGCTGGGTCAGGTCGATAGCGACGCCGGCCGCTGTGTTCCGGAGCGGCGCCTTCATCAAGGCGTCCGCCGTCTGGGCCTGGGCGGCTCCGGCGGTCAGGGTGGCGAGAGCGATCAGCGCGGCCTTCATGGGGCGAACCTTCCCTTGGTGGTGGCGATCATACGCGCTGAACGACACCCCGGACTACCGTCCCGTCTCGAATGCGTCGGAATAGCTCACCGTGATCGGCGCCTCGAACGCGCCGGGCTCCAGCGCCAGGGCCATGTAGCTCGGGCTGCCGGCGTAGGCGGATCGGACGTTCGCCGCGTCGGCGGCCGAGAAACCGAAGCGCGGATAGTAGGCGGGGTCGCCCAGCACCAGCACGCCATGAACCCCGAACTCTCGCGCCTGGGCGAGGCTAGCGCGGATCAGGGCGGAGCCGACGCCGGTGCGCTGAAGAGCCGGGGACACCGCCACGGGCGCCAGCGCGGCGTACAGGTTCTGGCTGTCGGCCCAGAGGCGGCTGAAGACCAGGTGGCCGGCGATCTCGCCGTCATGGTCCGACACCAGCTCGAACATCAGGTCCCCGCCCTCGCGCAGACGCTCGACAAGGCGCGCCTCGTCGGGCTGGCCGAAGGCGCGCTCTACCAGGGTGGCGATGGCGGGTCGATCGCCGGCGCGGGCGAAGCGGATCATCGGGCCCGGCTCACCAGGCGCCGATCTTCTGCGCCTCGTCGTGGCTGATGGGGTGGTGGGCGGCCTTGTGATCTTCCTCGGCCAGGAAGCGGACGGCTTCCAGGGCGGCCATGCAGCCCATGCCGGCGGCGGTCACAGCCTGGCGGTAGACGTCGTCCGTGACGTCGCCCGCGGCATAGACCCCCTGGATGGCGGTGGCCGCTGTGCCCGGCTTCACCTTCAGATAGCCCGAGGCGTCCATCTCCAGTTGGCCGCGGAACAGCTCGGAGGCCGGCGCGTGGCCGATGGCGATGAACACGCCGTCCGCCTGGACGGTCTGCACGGCGCCGGTCTTCACGTTCTTCAGCTTCACGCCCGTGACGCCGAGCGGCTCGGTGTCGCCGGTCACCTCGTCCAGCACGTGCTCCCAGACCACTTCGATCTTTGGGTGGTTGAACAGGCGCTCCTGCAGGATCCGCTCGGCGCGGAACTCGTCCTTGCGGTGCACCACGGTGACCTTGGCGGCGAAGTTGGTGAGGAACAGGGCCTCTTCCACCGCCGTGTTGCCGCCGCCGACCACGATCACGTTCTTGCCGCGATAGAAGAAGCCGTCGCAGGTGGCGCAGGCCGAGACGCCAAAGCCCTGGAACTTCTGCTCCGTGGGCAGGCCCAGCCACTTGGCCTGGGCGCCGGTGGCGATGATCAGGGTTTCGGCCAGCCAGACCTGGCCGCTGTCGGTTTCCAGCCGGAACGGGCGCTGGCTCAGGTCGGCCTTGAGCACGATGTCGGTGACGATTTCGGTGCCGACGTGCGCGGCCTGGGCCTGCATCTGCTCCATCAGCCAGGGGCCCTGGATGACGTCGGCGAAGCCGGGATAGTTCTCGACATCGGTGGTGATGGTGAGCTGCCCGCCGGGCTGGATGCCCTGGATCAGCACGGGGTTCAGCAGGGCGCGCGCGGCATAGATGGCGGCGGTGTAGCCGGCGGGGCCGGAGCCCACGATCAGGCAGCGGACGGAGCGAGGTTCGGACATTCGGCCAATGTAGTGTCGATTCCGGGCGTGCGCGACGGCGGATGCCGCATAATGGCGGGAAGGGCGCGTCGCGGGGCCGATGCGCCGATGAATGGCGCCGGTTCGTCGACAGCGGAGACAGCTTGAGTTCGGTCACCAACATCCTGTTCCTGCTGCTGGCCGTCGTGGTCAGCGGCGCGCTGGCCCGGTTCACGCGGCTGCCCTTGCCGCTGGTGCAGATCGCGCTGGGGGCCGGCATCGCGATCTCGATCGTGCCGACGGTCGAGCTGGAGCCGGAAATCTTCTTCCTGCTGTTTCTGCCCCCGCTGCTGTTCCTGGACGGGTGGCGCATTCCCAAGGACGACCTGCTGCGCGACAGGGCGGCGGTTTTGGAGCTGGCGATCGGCCTTGTGGTGCTGACGGTGATCGGGGTGGGCTGGCTGATCCACTGGATGATCCCGGCCATGCCGCTGCCGGTGGCGTTCGCCCTGGCCGCGGTCGTGTCGCCAACGGACCCGATCGCGGTGTCGGCCATCGCCGCCCGCGCGCCGATTCCCAAGCGGATGATGCACATCCTCGAGGGGGAATCCCTGCTGAACGACGCCTCGGGTCTGGTCTGCATGCGGTTCGCCGTCGCCGCCATGCTGACCGGCGTGTTCGTGGTCCAGGAGGCGATCGTGACCTTCGCCTGGGTGGCGCTGGGCGGAATCGCCATCGGGGTGGTGGTCACCGTCGTCGTGGCGCGGGGCAAGGAATGGGTGTCGCGCCGGCTGGGCGAGGACACCAGCGCCCAGATCCTGATCAGCCTGCTGATCCCGTTCGGCGCCTATCTCGCGGCGGAACATCTGGAATGCTCCGGCATTCTCGCGGCGGTCGCCGCCGGGGTGACCATGAGCTTCGTCGAGCAGAGCGGCCGGACCCTGGCCATCACCCGCGTCCGCCGGGCCGCCGTCTGGGACATGATCCAGTTCGCCGCCAACGGGATGATCTTCGTCCTGCTCGGCGAGCAGATGCCGGGGCTTTGGGACAAGGCGGAGGAGACGGTGCGGGCCACCGGGCACGCCGAGCCCTGGTGGCTGGCGATCTATGTCCTGGCGATCAGCGTGGCGCTGGCCGTCCTGCGTTTCGTCTGGGTCTGGACCTCGCTGCGCTTCACCCTGTTTCGGGCCGTGCGGCGGGGCGAGCCGGCGCCGAAGGTGAACTGGCGGCTGGTGGTCGCCATGTCCCTGGCGGGCGTGCGGGGGGCGATCACCCTGGCGGGCGTGCTGACGCTCCCCCTGACGCTGACGGACGGGACGCCGTTCCCGGCGCGGGATCTGGCGATCTTCCTGGCCGCGGGCGTGATCCTAGTGTCGCTGGTGGTGGCGAGCGTGGGTCTCCCGGGAGTGCTCAAAGGTCTGGAGCTGCCGCCGGAACCCTCGCACCAGCAGGCCGTGGACCAGGCGCGGGTCGCCGCCGCCCACGCCGCGATCCGCGCCATCGAAAGCGAGCAGCACGCGATGGGCGAGGGGCAGGGCGACCTCGACGTCTACACGGACGCCTCGGCCCGGGTGATGGAGCTGTATCGCCAGCGGATCGACAGCCGGACGCAGTCGCTGGAGGCTACCGAAGCGCACAGCAAGGCGGACCAGATCGAGCGGCGCCTCCGCCTGGCGGGCCTGCGGGCCGAGCGCGAAGAGTTGTTCAGGCGGGCCCGCAGCCGCGAACTGGACGATGCGCTGGCGCGCAAGCTTGTCCGCGATATCGACCTGTTGGAGGCGCGCTACACCGGCTAGGCGTAGTTAACGCCCGTTTCAGCGGAAGGGCGTAGAACCGCCTAATGGGCGCTTCGCCAGACATCGAGATCGCGGGCCGCAAGATCGGGGCGGAGCACCCGCCCTATGTGATCTGCGAGCTGTCGGGCAATCACAACGGCGACCTGGACCGGGCGCTGGCCCTGGTCGACGCGGCGGCGGACACCGGCTGCGACGCCATCAAGATCCAGACCTATACCGCCGACACCATCACCATGGACGTGGACCGTCCGGAGTTCCGGATCACCGGCGGCCTCTGGGACGGCCGCAGCCTCTACGAGCTCTACCAGGAGGCCTACACCCCCTACGACTGGCACCCGGCGCTGTTCGAGCGCGCGCGCCGGCGGGGGGTGACGATGTTCTCCAGCCCCTTCGA
>JAIXTR010000138.1 GCA_027483845.1 Caulobacteraceae bacterium
GATCTGCTCGATCGCGGGGCCCAGCCGGGCCACCCGGCCGCGCACGGGCTCACCCTCGATCTGGAACGCGCCGACGAGGTCGTCGGGAATGGTCGTGTCAGGCATGGGGCGCAATATAGGAGGTCAGCGGCGGGATGCGAGCCGCGCGCCCCGGCCTAGATCACGCCGAAGCACCAGGCCAGGATCGACTTCTGGGCGTGGATGCGGTTTTCCGCCTCGTCCCAGATCAGGCTCTGCGGGCCGTCCATCACCTCGTCGGTGACCTCTTCGCCGCGGTGCGCCGGCAGGCAGTGCAGGAACACCGCGTCCTTGGCCGCTTCAGCCATCAACTTGGCGTCCACCTGATAGGCTTCCAGCGCCTCGATCCGCTCGTCGTGGTCCGTGTCGCCCATCGAGACCCAGGTGTCGGTGATCACGCAGTCGGCGCCGCGGACGGCCTCGACCGGATCGTGGGTCGTCGTCACATGGCCCTGCTGCTCGGCCGCGCGCGCCAGGTCCATCATGTCGGGATGGAAGACGGCGGGCGTGGCGATGTTGAGCTTGAAGCCCAGCTTCGGCGCCGCGTGGATGAAGGACGAGCAGACGTTGTTCCCGTCGCCGACCCAGGCGAACGTCTTGCCGTAGACGTTGCCGCGATGCTCCTCGAAGGTCATCAGGTCGGCCAGGATTTGGCACGGGTGGCTCTTGTCCGACAGGCCGTTGATCACCGGCACGGACGACCACATGGCCAGGCGCTCGACGTCCTCGTGGACGTTAGAGCGGATCATGATCGCATCGACCATCCGCGACAGCACGCGGGCGGTGTCCTCGATCGGCTCGCCGCGGCCCAGCTGCATGTCGACCGCGTTGGAGATGATCACGTCCCCGCCCAGCTGGCGCATGGCGGCGTCGAACGAGAAGCGCGTCCGGGTGGAGTTCTTCTCGAAGATCATCGCCAGGGTCCGGCCGCGGGCCGGGTGATCCTCGTCGGGCTTGCCCTTGGGCCAGCCGGCGCGGGCGGCCTTCCGGGCCTTGGCGTCCTCGAGGATGATCCGCAGTTCGGTCCCGTCCAGCTTCCACAGGTCCAGGAAATGGCGAACGGGCTTGCTCATGCCGCTCCCACCTTGTCCTTGGCGGCCTTGGCCTGGGCCGCCTCGCACGCCTTTTCCATCAGGCCGATGGCCTCGCGGGCCTCGTCGAGGCTGAGCGTCAGCGGGGGCAGCAGGCGCACGCAGTTGTCGCCACCGCCGGCGATCAGCAGGTGGTTGTCGCGGGCGTGTTGCATGAACTCGCGGTTGGGCGTCCCCAGCTTCACGCCGATCAGCAGGCCCTTGCCGCGGATATCCACCACCACGTCGGGGTAGCGATCCTTCAGGCCCGAGAGCTGCTGGCTGAAGTAGCCGGCGACCTCGCGGACGTGGTCCAGCAACTCTGGCTTCACCAGCTCCTCGACCGAAGCCACGCCCACGGCCATGGCCAGGGGGTTGCCGCCATAGGTCGAGCCGTGGCTGCCGGGCGTCATGCCCTTGGCCGCCTCGGCCGTGGCCAGGCAGGCGCCGACCGGGAAGCCGCCGCCCAGGGCCTTGGCCACCGCCATGATGTCCGGATCGCCCGCGCCATCGGCCCACTCGTAGGCGAACAGCTTGCCGGTCCGGCCCAGGCCGCACTGGATCTCGTCGTAGATCAGCAGGATGCCGTGCTCGTCGCACAGCTCGCGCAGGCCGCGCAGGCAGCTGACCGGCAGGGATCGCGCCCCGCCCTCGCCTTGGACCGGCTCGATGAGGATCGCCGCGGTCGTCGGGCCGATGGCGGCCTTCAGCGCCTCGTGGTCGCCGTAGGGCAGGTGCACGAAGCCGGGCATCGGCGGGCCGAAGCCTTCCAGATAGCTGGCGTTGCCGGAGGCGTTCACCGCCGCCAGCGTCCGGCCGTGGAACGAACCCTCGAAGCCGATGATGTCGATCCGCTCGGGCTGGCCCTTGGCCCAATGATACTTGCGCGCGGTCTTGATCGCGCACTCGATCGCCTCGGTCCCCGAGTTGGTGAAGAAGGCCACGTCGGCGAACGTATTGTCCGTCAGCAGCGTCGCCAGCTTCTCCTGGTTCGGGATGCGGAAGATGTTGGAGGTGTGCCAGAGCTTGTCGGCCTGGTCCTTCACCGCCTGCACCAGCTTGGGATGGCTGTGGCCCAGGGCCGTCACCGCGATCCCCGCCATGCAGTCGAGATAGGCCTCGCCGTCGGCCGTATAAAGTCGCGAGCCCTCGCCTCGCTCGAACGCCAGCGGGGCGCGTGCGTAGACGCCCATGATGTGATCGCTGGGAACGGGGGCGGTGGTCGGATCGGCCACGGTCATGACCCTCCAAAAAGGAACGTCCCCGCCGCGTGAGCAGCGGGGACCGGAAGGCTTTGCGTTCTCCTATCGGAACGGCGCGACGTCAATGTTTTCCGAAGAGGCGCTGACGAGGTCTCAGGTCTTGATCTTGTAACCGACCCTGAACATCCAAAGGCAGGCCCACCCGAGGCTCAGGGTCAGGACCGCGGTCATGACGGCGCCGACCATCAGGTTGCTCTCGGCCTGGCCGATGAAGCCGTAGCGGAAGCCGTCGATCAGATAGAAGAACGGGTTGTAGTGGCTGAACGTCCGGAACGGCTCCGGCAGCTTCTCCACCAGATAGAAGGTCCCCGACAGGAAGGTCATCGGCATGATGACGAAGTTGGTGACCGCCGCCATGTGGTCGAACTTCTCGGCCCACAGCCCGGCCATGATGCCGATGAAGCCCATGATGAAGGCCGCGCCCAGACCGAAGTAGGCGATCGCCCAGGGCTGGGCCAACGGCAAGCGCGCGAAGGGCAGCACCGCCAGCATGCTGATCAGGCCCACGACGATGCCGCGTGTCGCCGCGCCGCCGCCGAAGCCCGCCACGTGCTCGGCCGGGGTCAGGGGCGGGGTCATGAAGTCGCCCATCAGCCCGTTGAACTTGGCCTGCAGCAGCGACGACGAGGAGTTGGCGAAGGCGTTCGACAGGATCTGCATCATGATCAGGCCGGGCGCCACGAACGTGCCATAGGCGACCCCGTGCACCTCGCGGCCGCCCCCCACGGCCACCACGAACACCAGCATATAGAGAAGGGCGGTCACCACCGGCGCCGCCAGGGTCTGCATCCCCACCTTGATGAAGCGCCGGACCTCCCGGACGTAGAGGGTCTTCAGCCCTTCCCAGTTCACGCCGTTGTAGGCGCGCGGCTCGGGCGGAAGGACGGCTTCGTCGGCGGGCATGTCTCGCATAGCCGAGATGTGCGCCGTGCGACGCTGGGGCGCAAGGGCGCCCGATCCCGACTCAATATCTAGTTCCTGTGGATGATCCCGATGGCGCCTATTGTGGCCCTTAGGCATTTGTTTACTACTGATGGTGGTTGGTGAGGGGCGGTTCTGCCCCAGGCCACAAGATGTTGAATCCCGGCGCCGTCTGGGGCCGCGCCGGGCCCTCTGGGTGGGAGGTCGTGACCATGGGCTGGACTGACGAACGCGTCGAACTACTCAAGAAGCTCTGGCAGGACGGCCTCTCGGCCAGTCAGATCGCGAAACAATTAGGCGGCGTCACCCGCAATGCGGTGATCGGCAAGGTGCACCGGCTGGGCCTCTCTGGCCGGGCCACGCCCTCGAAACCGCAGCGAACCGTCTTCAAGGCGCCGCGCCCCGCCCGTCCGGCGGCGGCCTCGCCCTCGGCGCCCCGGCGCATCGCCGAGCCGGTGGCGGCGCAGAGCCACCCGGCCCCCGCGCCGGTGCGTTATGTGGACGAGAGCCCCGGCACGGCCACCGTGCTGACCCTGGGCGCCCACATGTGCAAGTGGCCGATCGGCGATCCGTCGCTGGACAACTTCACCTTCTGCGGCCGCCGCTCGGAAGAACACGGCCCCTACTGCCACGAGCACGCCACCGTGGCGTACCAGCCGGTGCAGGCGAAGAAGAAGTCCGGCGCCGCCGAACTGGCGCGGAGCCTCCGCCGCTACATCTGAGATCCGCGCGAACGCGGCCGACGATCCGTTGGGGATGGGGGGCGTGTCCGAGAGCCGAAGCTGCGCCAGCAGCCTAAGGCCCCGGACGCGCCCCTTTCTTTTTGAGCGCAGCCCCCTAGCTTCGTGACCGCATGACCGACACCGCTTCCCTTTCCGACGAGACCGGCAACGCCAAGGCCTATTCGGTCTCGGAGCTGGCGTTCGCGCTGAAGCGGACGCTGGAGGACTCCTACGGCTTCGTGCGGCTGCGCGGCGAGCTGTCGAAGGTCACCCACCACTCCAACGGCCACGTCTATCTGACGATCAAGGACGAGAAGGCGGCGATCGACGGCGTCGTCTGGAAGGGCAGCGTCCGCGGCCTGGGCGTACGGCCCGAGCAGGGGCTCGAGGTCATCGTCACCGGCAAGATCACCACCTACCCGCAAGGCTCCCGCTACCAGATCGTCATCGAGAGCATGGAGGCCGCCGGCATCGGCGCGCTCTTGGCCCAGCTCGAGCGGCTGAAGGGCAAGCTGCAGGGCGAGGGCCTGTTCGATCCGGCGCGCAAGCGGCCCCTGCCCGAGATGCCGGCGGTGGTGGGCGTGATCACCAGCCCCACGGGAGCCGTGATCCGCGACATCCTGCACCGCATCCGCGACCGCTGGCCGTGCCGCGTCATCGTCTGGCCGGTGGTCGTGCAGGGCGAGGCGGCGGCGGCCCAGGTCTGCGGCGCCATCCGCGGCTTCAACGCCATGACCCCCGACGGTCCCGTTCCGCGGCCCGACGTGCTGATCGTGGCGCGGGGCGGCGGCTCGGTCGAAGATCTCTGGGCCTTCAACGACGAGACCCTGGCCCGGACGGTGGCCGAGGGGACGATCCCGCTGATCAGCGCCGTGGGCCACGAGACCGACACCACCCTGATCGACTTCGTGTCCGACCGCCGCGCCCCCACCCCCACCGCCGCCGC
>JAIXTR010000674.1 GCA_027483845.1 Caulobacteraceae bacterium
GGCCCTGCTGCTGGCCACGCGTCGGGCGACCCAGGGCAAGAGGGGCGTCTCATTCCACGTCGGCAGCCAGTGCATGCGTCCGACCGCCTATCAGGCGGCGATGGCGCAGGCGTCGCGCGCCATCGTGCGCGCTGGCGTGATGGTGGATATCGTCGACGTCGGCGGCGGCTTCCCGTCGATCTACCCGGGCATGGTCCCGCCGGACATGGCGGACTACATCGACTCGATCGACCGCGGTTTCGCGGAGATGATGGTCCACGAGGACACCGAGCTGTGGTGCGAACCCGGCCGGGCCCTGGTGGCCGAAGCCTCTTCGATCCTGACGAAGGTCGAGCTGAAGAAGGGCGACGCCCTGTACCTCAACGACGGCAGCTACGGCTCGCTGTTCGATGCGGCGCACGTGAAGTGGCCCTTCCCGGTGAAGCTGTATCGGGGCGAAGGCGCCGAGGCCCATGAAGTCGAGGGTCCGCTCAAGCCGTTCCGCTTCTACGGCCCCACCTGCGACAGCCTGGACCACATGCCGGGCCCGTTCTGGCTGCCGGACGACATCCGCGAGGGTGACTACATCGAGATCGGCATGCTGGGCGCCTATGGCGTGGCCATGAACACGCGCTTCAACGGCTTCGGCGACGCCGAGACCGCGGTCGTGGGCGACGCGCCCATGGCGTCGATGTTCGGTCTGGCCGGACGCTCGATCCGCCTGCCCCGAGAGGAGCGCGAGGAGGAGCGGAAGGTTGTCCGTTTCTCGCGTCCCAAGGGCGCGGCGGGCAAGAAGCGCCGCAAGCGGTAACAAACCGACACGCTCAGTTGTTAGGAGCGCATGTCACAGGTGCGGCCGGTCGCTCCGTCCCGGCCGCGCCTTTCTGTTTCTCGACGGGCGATCACCCTCAGAAGGGAACTTCGGAAGATGAACGCTCCAGTGAATTCCAACCGCAAGGCCGAGCTGCTGGCCAACACCGTCGAACACGTGGCGATCGACCAGTACGACGCCCGTCCGATCATCGACGCCATGCGCAAGATGAGCTTCACCAGCCGCGACACCGCGCGCGCCGCCGACATCTGGTCGATGTCGCTGGCCGACCCGGATTGCTCGACCTGGCTGACCCTGGCCGGCTCGACCTCCGCCGGCGGCTGCATGCACATCTACCGCGACATGGTCAGCCACGGGATGATCGACGCGATCGTCGCCACCGGCGCCTCCATCGTCGATATGGATTTCTTCGAGGCGCTTGGCTTCAAGCACTATCAGGCCGACTCGACCGTCGACGACCGTGAGCTGCGCGAGATGTATATCGACCGCATCTACGACACCTATATCGACGAGGAAGAGCTTCAGAACTGCGACGGCACGATCTACGAGATCTGCGAGCTGCTGGAGCCCCGCCCCTATTCGAGCCGCGAGTTCATCCACGAGATGGGCAAGTGGCTGGCCGCCGGTAATGCGAAGAAGCCGGATAGCCTGATCGAGGTCGCGTATCGCGAGGGCGTTCCGATCTTCTGCCCCGCGTTCGTGGACTCCTCGGCCGGCTTCGGCCTGGTGAAGCACCAGGTCGAGCGGATGAAGGCGGGCAAGCCCTACCTGACCATCGACGCGGTGGCCGATTTCCGTGAGCTGACCGAGATCAAGCTGAAGGCCGGCGCGACCGGTCTCTTCATGGTCGGCGGCGGCGTGCCGAAGAACTTCGCGCAGGATACCGTGGTCTGCGCCGAGATCCTTGGCCACGAGGTCGAGATGCACAAGTACGCCGTCCAGATCACCGTGGCCGACGTGCGCGACGGCGCCTGCTCGTCCTCGACGCTGAAGGAAGCCTGCTCGTGGGGCAAGGTGGACGTGACCTGGGAGCAGATGGTGTTCGCGGAAGCCACCACCGTAGTGCCGCTGATCGCCTCAGACGCCTGGCACCGGGGTTCGCACAAGAACCGCAAGAAGCCGCGCTGGGCGGACCTCTTCGCGAAGTAGCCTGAAACAGAGGGCCGCGGCGGACACCTCGCCGCGGCCCTTTTCGCATTCTACCGCTGGAACACGCTGCGCGTCAGACAGCTGAAGACCAGCCTGCCGGCTTCGTCCAGAAGGTCGTGTTGGGCGATGACGATGCCCTTGCCGTCACCCACCGGATCCTTCGCCATCACCGTCATGCGGCCCCGCAGCAGTTCGCCGGCTGGCGGATTGCGCATCCAGCGCAGGGCGTCGACGCCCAGGCGCTTGGTCTGCGGCCAGTCGGTTGACGCCACCGAGTCCAGCCGGGCCCAGATCGCATAGACCATGGCGTCCGGGGCGCCGCGCTCCACCGGCCAGCCGGGCGTGAAGGCGGCGACGAACGCGGCCAGCGCCGCGGCGTCCACCCCCGCAGCCCCCAGCGAAACCACCTGGCCGATGTCGATGTCGTCGAAGGAAGCGGGCACGCGGCGGAACTCCTGCAGGACGAAAAACGCGATTCGTCGATCATGGCCGGCGGACGCGCCAAGTCGAGCCTGCTTTGCGCTCGTGACACAGGCGCGCCATATAGCGCCTACACGGCTGGCGCAGCTTGAGGTCATGATGCGGTTTCTGCTGGGGGCGATCTGCGCCCTCCTGTTTTCGGCCGTCGCGACGGCCCAGCCGGTCAACACCGGCCACCTGACCGCCGAGCTGGTCGCCAGCCGCCAGGGCATTGCGCCCGGCGAGACGATCCACGTCGCCCTGAGCCAGAAGATTCAGAAGGGTTGGCACACCTATTGGCGCAACGCCGGCGACAGCGGCGAGCCGACGAAGATCGCCTGGACCCTGCCGACGGGTTGGTCGGCGTCCGACTTTACCTGGCCCGCGCCGCATCGGCTGCCGGTCGGCCCCCTGACCAACTATGGCTACGAGAACGAGGTGCTGTTGCCCATGGCGATTACGGCGCCGAAAGACGCCAAGCCCGGGTCGACCGTGACGCTCAAGGCCGCCGCGGCTTTCCTCGTCTGTGCGGATATCTGTGTTCCCGAGGACGCCACCCTGACGCTGTCGCTCCCGGTGACGGACGGCCCAGCGCCCGCCCACCCGACTTGGGGGACCGCCATCGCCAAGACTCTGGCCGAGGCCCCGAAGCCGGCCGGTCTGACGGGCGCCTTCGAAAAGCAGGGCGAGGTGGTCAAGCTGGCCATCACTGGCGCGGCGCTCAAGGGCGCGGACATGGCCGACGCCTACTTCTTCCCCTTCTCGGGCACGGTCATCGACCACGCCAAACCCCAGGCGATCGAGCGCGGTCCGGAAGGCCTGACGCTGTCGATCGCGCCGGGCTACGACTTCCAGTCGCCCACCCCGCCCACCTCGCTTGCCGGCGTGCTGGTCGTCGCCGGCAAGGCCTATGAGGTCACAGCGTCGCCAGGTCCTGCGCCCGCCACCGCGTCAGGGCTCGGTCCGCCGCCGGCCAAGCTTGCGGCGCCGGCTGGAACCGCGAACCTGGGTCTGGCCTCGGCGGCCCTGTTCGCTCTGCTGGGCGGCTTGATCCTCAACCTCATGCCCTGCGTCTTCCCGGTCCTGGCGATGAAGGCGGCGTCCCTCGCGGGTCACGGCGGCCATCAGGCGGAAGCGCGCCGTCAGGGCCTCGCGTTCGGCGTCGGTGTGCTGGCGACCTTCCTCGGACTTGCGGCGCTGCTCATCGCGCTGCGCTCGGCCGGTTCGGCCGTGGGTTGGGGCTTTCAGCTGCAGGACCCGCCCGTGGTGGCGACCCTTGCACTGCTGATGCTGCTGGTCGGGCTGAACCTGTCCGGTGTCTTCGAGGTCGGAACGTCCCTGCAGGGCGTCGGCTCCGATCTGGCGGCCAAGGGCGGCCTGTCGGGCTCGTTCTTTACCGGCGTGCTGGCGGTCGTCGTCGCCGCCCCCTGTACCGCGCCCTTCATGGGCCCGGCCTTGGGGTGGGCCCTGACGCAGCCGCCGGCGGCGGCTCTCGTGGTGTTCCTGGCGCTGGGCGTCGGCTTCGCCGCGCCCTTCATCGCCGTGGCGTTCGCCCCAGGCCTTCTCGCTCGCCTGCCGCGGCCCGGGCCGTGGATGGACGGCTTCAAGAAACTGCTCGCCTTCCCGATGTACGCCGCCGTCGCCTGGCTGGTCTGGGTGCTGACGGTGCAGGTCGGATCGGACGCCGTGCCGCGCATCTTGGGCGCGGCCGTCGTCCTGGCGCTGGCCGCGTGGGTGTTCGGCATCGTGCAGCGGCGCAGGCTGTCTGGCGGCCGGCCCGTCGCGCTCGGCGCTGTCGCCACCGTCCTGGCGGCGATCGCCGTCGTCGGCGGCGCGCTGTGGCCAGCCTA
>JAIXTR010000624.1 GCA_027483845.1 Caulobacteraceae bacterium
GAGACGCCCGGCATCATCGCGAGCACCTGGAACAGGCCGATGGCCAGCGCCTTGACCAGCGGCAGCTTGAACGCGTCGTGCGCCACGGGCGGCGGCGCGAGGCGGTCGATGAACAGCAGTACGATCCCGCCCAGGATCAGCGAAATGCACTGCACGACCGGGCTGTCGAACAGCACGGCCTTGATGAAGTCGTGGAACAGCAGGCCGAGGATGATCGAGGGGATGAAGGCGACGATCACGCTCAGCGCGAACTTCCGCGCCTCGGGGTCGGTGGGCAAGCTGACCACCTGCTTCCAGAGCCGGCCGAAGTAGAGCGCGACCACCGCCAGGATCGCCCCCAGCTGGATCATCACCGCGAAGGTGTCCCAGAAGCCGTTGGGCAACCCCATCGCCTGTTTCGCCAGCAGCATCATGCCGGTCGAGGAGACCGGGATGAACTCGGTCAGCCCTTCGATGACACCCAGGATGATGGCGTAGACCCAGTCCGGCAGCACGGCGGCGCTCCAACTCAAAACCGAGGGCGATGGATGGCGAATATGGTGAAGAAGGAGTTCATCTCAAAATTGGACTATATCTGTCAGAGCGCGTTGTCCGTGGTCCAATCTCGCAGTCCACTCGATTCATATAGTCCCTATTCTTGACCACAGCCTTTTCACATGACCTGAGGGGCTCTAGATGGCCGCTCGGACAGGAGAAGGCGCAGTCCCATGGCTGAGCGGATGCTGAAGTTCACCGTCACGCCGCGGACGACCCCGGAGAAGCGGGAGGCCGATGCGCGCGCTGGCGACTTCCACGAGATCTATCGGGACTTCATCGACGCCAAGGCGTCGGAACAGGCCTCGCGCTGCTCGCAGTGCGGCGTGCCGTTCTGTCAGACCCACTGCCCGCTTCACAACAACATCCCCGACTGGCTGCGGATGACGGCGGAGGGCCGCCTGGAAGAAGCCTACGCGCTCAGCCAGGCCACCAATGCGATGCCGGAGATCTGCGGCCGCATCTGCCCGCAGGACCGCCTGTGCGAGGGCAATTGCGTCATCGAGCAGTCGGGCCACGGCACGGTCACCATCGGGGCGGTCGAACGCTATCTGTCGGACAAGGCCTGGGAGATGGGCTGGGTCCGCCCGCTTCATGCCGGCGCCGAGCGTGGGCAATCGGTGGGGATCATCGGCGCGGGGCCCGCCGGGCTGGCCGCCGCCGAACGCCTGCGCGAGCTGGGCTATGCGGTGACGGTCTACGACCGCCACGACCGGCCGGGCGGCCTGCTGGTCTACGGCATCCCGGGCTTCAAGCTGGAGAAGGACGTCGTGGAGCGGCGCACGCGGCGCCTGGCCGAGGGCGGCGTCGAGTATGTGCTGGATTTCGAGGTCGGCCGAGACGCCACCCTGGATCAGCTGCGGGCCAAACACGACAGCGTGCTGATCGCGACCGGGGTCTATGCGGCGCGGGACATGACCGTGCCCGGCGCCGGATCGGCCGGCGTGGTGGCGGCCCTGGACTATCTGATCGCGTCCAACCGCAAGGGGATGGGCGACGAGGTCCCCGACTTCGACGTGGGCAAGCTGAACGCCACCGGCAAGGACGTGGTGGTGGTGGGCGGCGGCGACACGGCCATGGACTGTGTCCGCACCGCCATCCGTCAGGGTGCGACCTCGGTCACCTGCCTCTACCGGCGCGACCGCGCCAACATGCCGGGGTCGGACCGCGAGGTGGCCAACGCCGAGGAAGAAGGCGTGGTCTTCGAATGGCTGGCCGCGCCCAAGGGCGTGACGGGCGACGCCCTGCGCGCCGCCGGCCTCGTCGCGGCGCGCATGCGCCTGGGCGCGCCGGACGCGTCGGGGCGGCAGGCCCCGGAGGAAATCGATGGCGCGGACTTCGAACTGCGCGCCGACCTGGTGATCAAGGCCCTGGGCTTCGATCCCGAAGACCTGCCCACCGGCTTCGGGGCGCCCGATCTCGTCGTGACCCGCTGGGGCACGGTGAAGGCCGACATGCGCAACATGATGACCTCGATCCCGGGCGTCTTCGCCGCCGGCGACATCGTCCGCGGCGCGAGCCTGGTGGTCTGGGCCATCCGCGACGGGCGCGACAGCGCCGAGGCCATTCACCGCTACCTCATGGCGCACGCCAGCGCCGACACCCTGATCCCCGCCGAGTGACGCCGATGACCGACGACATCCTCGCCCGCTACGAACGCGACCGTCAGCGCCTGCTGGAGGCCAACGGCGGCTACGACATCACCGAGCAGCACGACGCCTGCGGCGTCGGCCTGGTCTGCGCCATCGACGGCAAACCTCGCCGCGAGGTGGTGGAGCTGGCCATCCGCGCCCTGAAGGCCGTCTGGCACCGGGGCGCGGTGGATGCGGACGGCAAGACCGGCGACGGCGCCGGCGTGCTGGTCTCGGTCCCGCAGGACTTCTTCGCCGCGCACGTCGAGCGGATCGGCCACGTCGTGCGCCCTGGCCCCATCGCCGTCGGCCAGGTCTTCCTGCCGCGGGTCGACCTGGGCGCCCAGGAGGCCGCCCGGACCATCGTCGAGTCCGAAGTCCTGCGCTTCGGCTTCTACATCTACGGTTGGCGGCAGGTGCCCACCGACACCTCGGTGATCGGCGAGAAGGCCAACGCCACCCGCCCCGAAATCGAGCAGATCATGCTGAGCCCGCCCAAGGGCATGGAGGGCGAGGCGCTGGAGCGCGCCCTGTTCCTCTGCCGCAAGCGGATCGAGAAGCGCGTCGCCCAGGCGAACATCCAGCACTTCTACATCTGCTCGCTGTCGGCCAAGGCGCTGATCTACAAGGGCATGTTCCTGGCCGCGAGCATCGACGCCTTCTACCCGGACCTGACCGACCCCCGGTTCAAGGCGGCGGTGGCCATCTTCCACCAGCGCTATTCGACGAACACCTTCCCGGAATGGCGGCTGGCCCAGCCCTTCCGGATGCTGGCCCACAACGGCGAGATCAACACGCTGAAGGGCAACGTCAACTGGATGAAGAGCCACGAGATCCGCATGGCGGCCTCGGCGTTCGGCGACTACCAGGACGACATCAAGCCGGTGATCCAGCCGGGCGGCTCCGACTCGGCGGCCCTGGACAACACCTTCGAGGTGCTGGTCCGCGCCGGCCGCGACGCGCCGATGGCCAAGACCCTGCTGATCCCCGAGGCGTGGAACAACCGCTCGGACGAGCAGATGAAGGCCAGCCACAAGGCCCTCTACTCCTACTGCAACGCCGTGATGGAGCCGTGGGATGGCCCCGCCGCTGTCTGCGCCAGCGACGGCCGCTGGGTGGTGGCCGGCAAGGACCGCAACGGCCTGCGCCCCCTGCGCGTCACCCAAACCTCGGACGGCCTGCTGATCGTGGGCTCCGAGGCCGGGATGTGCCGGGTCGAGGAAAGCCGGATCGTCCGCAAGACGCACATCCAGCCCGGCCGGATGCTCGCCATCGATCTGAACGAGGGCAAGCTCTACGACGAAGAGGCCATCCTCGACCGCCTCGCCGCCCAGCACCCCTACGACCGCTGGCTCGGCAACATGGTGGACCTGGAGGACAAGATCGGCCCCGGACCGGAGCCGCGCCTTTATGGGCGCGAGGAGCTGATCCGCCGCCAGGCGTCCGCCGGCCTGACGCTGGAAGACCTGGAACTGGTGCTGGCGCCCATGGTGGAGGACGCCAAGGAGGCCGTGGGCTCGATGGGCGACGACACGCCGCTCGCGGTGCTGTCCGAGGGCTATCGCCCGCTCAGCCACTTCTTCCGGCAGAACTTCAGCCAGGTGACCAATCCGCCGATCGACTCGCTGCGCGAGACGGCGGTCATGAGCCTGAAGACCCGGTTCAAGAACCTCGGCAACATCCTGGCCGAGAACGAGACCCAGGCCGACGTCTTCGTGATGGAAAGCCCGGTCCTGACGACCGGCATGTACAACCGTGTCGTCACCGAGATCGGCGAGAAGAACGTCGCGCAGATCGACTGCACCATGCCGATCCCGGCCCCCGATGCCAGGGGCGGAGACGCGCTGCGCGCCAACCTGGACCGCATCCGCGCCGAGGCCGAGGAGGCGGCGCTGCGGGGCTGTTCCACGATCGTGCTCAGCGACATGGAGACCGGACCCGACCGCGTCGCCCTGCCGATGATCCTGGCCACCGGCGGCGTGCATGCCTGGCTGGTGGGCAAGGGGCTGCGCTCTTACGTCTCGATCATCGTGCGGTCGGCCGAGTGCCTGGACACCCACGCCTTCGCCGTCCTGATCGGTGTCGGCGCGACGGCGGTGAACGCCTACCTGGCGCAGGAAAGCTATGTCGACCGCCAGGAGCGCGGCCTGACCGGCGATCTGTCGCTCCGGGACCTGTGCCTGAACCACAAGCGGGCGATCGAGGGCGGGCTGCTCAAGATCATCTCGAAGATGGGGATCTCGGTGATCTCCTCGTACCGGGGCGGCTACAACTTCGAAGCCGTCGGCCTGTCGCGCAGCCTGGTGGCCGAGTTCTTCCCGGGCATGCCCTCGCGCATCTCCGGCATCGGCCTGGCGGGCATCGAGGCCAAGAGCGTGGA
>JAIXTR010000438.1 GCA_027483845.1 Caulobacteraceae bacterium
CTTCCCCGTCGCCGTCATCTGGTCGAGGTCGTCGCCGTAGATCTTCACGGCCACGTCACCGCGCACGCCGCCGATCAGCTCGTTGAAACGCAGCTCGATGGGCTGGCTGAGCTCATAACCTTGGCCGATCTGGGCGTTGGCCTTGGCTTCGACGCGTTCGATCACGTCTTCCTTGCTGTCCACGCCCTTGGGCCAGTCCTTCTGCGGTTTCAGGAGCACGAACCCATCAGAGATGTTCGGCGGCATGGGGTCGGTGGCGACCTCGGCCGTCCCGGTTTTGGAGAACATCAGCTCGACTTCGGGCAGGCTGCTGACGGCGCGCTCGACGCCACGCTGCATGCGCAGCGATTGCTCGAGCGAGGTCGAGGGGATGCGCTGGGAGGCGAGCGCCAGGTTCTTCTCGTCCAACTGCGGGATGAATTCCTGGCCCAGCAGGGTGAAGACGAACGCCGCCACCGCAAAGACGCCAAGCGCAGCGCCGATGAACGGCCAGGGGCGCGCGACCGCGCGACCCAGCAGCGGTTCGTAACGCTCGTTGATCTTGCGGATCAGCCAGACCTCCTTCTCAGCCACCTTGCCGCGAATGAGCAGGGCCACCATCGCCGGCACGAAGGTCAGCGACAGGATAAAGGCCGCAGCCAGGGCGAGCATCAGGGTGATGGCCATCGGCGAGAAGGTCTTGCCTTCAACACCCTGAAAGGTGAGCAGCGGGGCGAAGACCAGGAAGATGATCGCCTGGCCATACACGGTCGGCCGGATCATCTCCTGCGAGGCCAGCATGGTCTCCTCAAGGCGCTCGCGCAGATCCAGCAAGCGGCCTTCATGGTGCTGGCGCTCGGCCAAGCGCCTGAGGCAGTTCTCGATGATGATCACCGCGCCATCGACGATGAGGCCGAAGTCGAGGGCGCCCAGGCTCATCAGATTGCCCGAGACGCCGAGCGTGTTCATTCCGATCGCCGTCATCAGGAAGGAGATCGGGATGATCAGCACGGCGATGGCCGCTGCACGGACGTTGCCGAGCAGGAAGAACAGGGCCACGGCCACCAGAACCGCGCCCTCGAAGAGGTTGCGCTGAACGGTGGCGATCGTCGCGTTGACCAGCTTGGAGCGGTCGAGGGTAGGCTTCACCTTCACGCCGACCGGCAGCGACTTGTCGAGGGACTCCAGCTTCGCGCCCACGGCCTTGGCCACGGTGCGGCTGTTCTCCCCGATCAGCATCAAGGCGGTGCCCACCACGACCTCATGGCCGTTCATGCTGGCGGCGCCGGTACGAAGCTCGCCTCCGATGCGGACGGCAGCCACGTCCTTGACCATCACGGGCACTCCGCCCCGCGTGGCGATCACGGCATTGCCAATCTCATTGATCGACCGGATCCGCGCATCGGCACGGACGAGGTATGCCTCGCCGCCGCGCTCGAGGAAGTTGGCGCCCACCGAGAGGTTCGCCGCCTCCAGCGCCTTGGCCAGCTCGGAGAAGGACACGCCATAGGCGTTCAGCTTCACCGGGTCCGGCTCGACCAGGTACTGCTTCTCGAAGCCGCCGATGGAGTCCACGCCGGCGACACCCGGAACCGTCCGCAGCTGCGGACCGATGATCCAATCCTGGACGGTCCGCAGGTAGGCGGCCCGCGAGACGTCGTCCGTCAGCCGCTCGCCTTCAGGCGTGAGATAGCTGCCGTCGGACTGCCAGCCCGGCTGCCCGTTGCGCACCGGGGCGCCCTTGCCGCCCGGGTTGGCGAAGTCGACGGTGTACATGAACACCTCGCCGAGGCCGGTGGTGACGGGCCCGATCTGCGGCTGCAGTCCCTCCGGCAGGTTCTCGCGCGCCTGGGAGATGCGTTCGCTAACCTGCTGGCGCGCGAAGTAGAGGTCGGTGCTCTCCTTGAAGACAGCGGTGACCTGGGAGAAGCCGTTGCGGCTGACGGAACGGGTGCTCTCCAGGCCAGGGATGCCCGCCAGCGCAGTCTCGATCGGGAAGGTGACGCGCTTTTCGATGTCAGCAGGCGACAGGCCCGGATCGACGGTGTTGACCTGAACCTGCTTGTTGGTGATGTCCGGAACGGCGTCGATCGGCAGCTTTGTGAGCTGCCAAACACCGATCGCCGAGACGATGGCGATGAAGAAGACAATCGCCCATCGCGCCCTGACGGACAGGGCCATGAGACTCGCGATCATTGGAAGGACTCCGATGCGCTATGCCGGCCGAGGGCGACGCTGACCGTCAGGCGCGCCACATCGGCGCGCGGGACGGCGAGGTCAGCCTGGTAAGCTGCGGCGGCGGCGTGTGTACCCGTGAGACGGCCCGACCATGTGGTTGCGCGCTGCGCGATAACCTGGCCATGGGGGCCGTAGGCGACGACGTGAAGGTGGCCGTCCACCGGACCGCGCCAGAGCGGTTCGCGTCGCACCATCCCGCGGACAACCGCCTGAGGCGATTCCCGCAGGTAGGCGCTGAGAACCTTGAGGTGTCCTCCGCTCTGGAGCTCAACGGTGGGCTCTGTGGCCAGACGGGCGGTGGCGCAGCTGGCGAGCAGGCTGCACCCCAGCGCCGCAAGGAGCGATCGCGTCAGGAGGCTAGTGCTCATCGCCCTCGCCCTTCCCCAGTTCCGCCTTCAGCAGGAAGGCGTTGCGGGCGGCGATGGTCTGCCCGGGCTTGAGGCCGCTGACGATCTCAGCGCGCCCGGCGCTGCGCTGGCCAACCGTCACCGGGACCGCCTGGAACCCGGCTTGGGTCCGGACGAACACCACGTCGCGGCCTTCCACGCTCTGCACCGCTTCGTCCGGCACGACGATCGTGCTCGACGAGCCCGCACCACGGGGAACGATGCGGACACGCACCGTCTGGCCGGGCTGCAAGCCGAGCGACGGCACGTCCAGAACGGCCGTGGCCGCCCGGGTCTCGGCGTCGAGCGAGGGGGTGATCGACCGCACGCGCCCTTCGAGGGCGCGACCGTCGGCCAGCTCGACGACGGCGCGGTCGCCGGGGGCGATCCGCGGCGCATCGGCTCCGCTGATCGAGGCCTGCACCTGGATGAGGCGGGGGTCGGCGATCCGGAACAGCTCGGTCTCCGACTGCACGAACGCGCCCAGGCTCGCGGGCGCCGCGGTGATCCGGCCCGAGATCGGGCTGGAGACGATGACGCCGCGGCCGTCGGCGGTGACGTTGGCTGCCCCGGACGCCACCTGGGCCCGGCGCGCCTCTGCGTTCGCCGCCGCAGCTTCGGCCTGCGCCTGCTCCAGGTCCTGACGCGCGGAAACCCGCTGTTGGAAGAGGCGCTGTTCCCGCGCCAGCTGCTTCTGGGCCAACGAGGCCCGAGCGGCGGCGACCGAGCGGTCGGCGGCGATCTGAGCGGCCTCACGGCTCTCGACGATGGCCAGCGGCTCGCCGGCGCGGACCGGGTCACCCAGGCGCTTGTAGATCCGCGTGACTGCGCCGGCGGCGCGGGCCGTAAGCACCGCCTGCCCGTTTGGCGCCGCTTCGACCGTGGCCTGAGCCAGAACCTCGTTGGCGAAACCGCCCACGGAAACCGGCTGCACCAGGATGCCGGCCCCCTGGACCGCCGCCGCCGGCATGGCGACGACGCCCTCCGGCCCCTCCTGGTGTTCCTCGCCCGCCGCCGCCGGCCCCGCCTTCTCGCCGCCACTCAGCTTGGCGATCCCGAAGCCTCCGAGGCCCGCCAGCAGCACGAGGGCCGCCACACCGCCGTAGAGGCGCGTCTTGTCTTGTCTCATCGTACGTCTCCGAACGGACTGGCGCCTGCCAGTCGCGCGAGGCCAGCCTGGGCGCTCAAGCGCTCCACGGCGGCGTTGATCGATTGGGCGCGCGCTTCGCCGAGCGCGCGCTGGGCGTTGAGCAGTTCGACGAGGTCAAGCTTGCCCCCCTCGTAGCCGACCCGGGTGAGGCGATAGGCTTCCTCGGCCGTGCGTTCGCCTTCCTGGGCCGCCCTGAGCCGGCTTTCAGCCGCGCTGAGGCGAGCGGAACCGGACCGGACAGCCGCCTCGGCCTCAAGCCGCGCGGCGTTGAGCCGGGCCTCCGCAGCGCTCAATTCGGCCTGGGCCGCACTGATATTGCCGCGGTTGCGGTCAAAGATCGGGAACGGAACCGAGATGCCGGCCACCACCGCCGTGGCGTCGTCGCCATTGAAGCGGCGCACGCCAACCGAGGCGGTGACATCCGGGACGGCCCGGATGCGCTCCACCCGAACGCGTCTGGCAGCCGCTTCCCGTTCTGCCTCGGCGGCGAGGTAGGCTGAGCTCCGGAGCGGATCGAGGCTCGCTGCAGGAAACGCATCGCCAGCCCGCGCCAGCAAGCTCACAGGGATCGAGGTGATCGGCGCCGGCGCCCCGACTAGAGCGGTCAGGTTGGAGAAGGCGGTGGCCCGAGCGGCACGGGCTTCCTCGACGTCGGCGCGCGCGGCTTGCAGCGCCGCCTGGGCTTGCACCCGGCGGAGGTCCGCCTCGCGACCGGCCTCGACGAGCGCCGTTGCGATCCGGAGATCTTCCTGAGCGAGGGTCGCTTGGTCGGTGGCGAGTTGCAGACGCCGCTCCGAGGCCTCGGCTTCCGCGTAGGCGGCCGCCAGGTCGAAGGCGAACTCGCCCTGGATCCTTGCCGCCCGCGCGCGGGCGGCCTGCAGATCGGCGCGTCCGACGGCGACACGAGCGGAGCGCTTGCCGCCAAGCTCGATTGTTTGCGCGATCGAAGCGGTGGTTTCAGCCATGTCCACGCCGCGGAAGGGACCGGAGCCCGAGAAGTTCTCGACCTCGACGCCGACGGTTGGATTGGGCAGCGCTCGCGCTTGCCGGGCGAGCCCTTCGGCCCGCGCGATCTCAGCCCTGGCTTCCGCCAGACGCGGGGCCGTGGGCTGTGCCTGACGCAGCAGCTCGGTGAACGGAGGGGCAGGCTCCGCGACGGCCGCGCCGGCGCAGAGCCCAAGGGCGGTCAGCCCCAGGGTGGCCGCGCGCAGCGGCCGTCGATGATGGAATAGGTGCATGAACCTTCTCGCCAGTGACAACGGAGCGCGCAGAGCGCGTCGGCCGTCAGGCGCGAGGGGGGCGCTTCAATCCGAACTTCGGGTCAGAGCTGCGAACAGCGGCCCGCGGCAGGTCATGCTTGCCGGAGAGCACCGGGGGTTCGTGGGACGGGAGCACGTCGACAGGCGTGTAGGCGGCGCCATGGTGGCAGTGGCCGTGAACGCAGGCGCTCAAAGCCTTCTCATGGCCTCCTACGGAGCCTGCCTCGTCTTGCACCACGGCCGCCGTTTGTTCAGCGGCGGCCGCGCTCATCCCCCCTTCGTCACGGCAGATGTAGGTGTCGAGGCTGGGGCCGAAGGTGAGCACGGTGAGGACCAAGGCGGCCAACAGCCCCCCTGCCCTTCGCCACCATGTGCTGAGTCCGGTCATTGCCGCCCCTATACCGAAGACGAGCTATGACGGGAATGCGTTACAAATTCACGTTCAGGGCCCGCGGCCTTTAGCTCGGCTCGCGCCTGGACGGTGATCTGCCAGGCGGAACGCAGGAACACGGCGGCCAGCAGCACGCCGACGATGAGGTCCGGCCAGCGCGAGCCGGTGACCATCACCGCCACGCCGGTGGCCGCCACCGCGAGGCATTGGATCAGGTCGTTGCGGGTGCACAGCCACACCGAGCGGACGTTCGCATCCCCTTCGCGGTAGCGGACCAGCAGCAGGGCCGCGAAGAGGTTGGCGGCGGCGCCGAACAGGCCGAGGCCGGAGATCGCCGCGCCCTCTGGCGGCGCACCGACAAGGGCGCGCCAAACGGCGAAGCCGAGAATGCCTAGCGCCATGACCGCCAGGCTGCCGCTCTTGATGAAGGCTGCCCCAGACCGCACCTGAACGCTCTTGCCGATGGCCCAGAGGCTCAGGCCGTAGGTCGCCGCGTCTGCAGCGAAATCCAGGGTATTGGCCGCCAGCGACGCCGATCCGGCCCACAGGCTGCCCACCGCCACGACGACGAAGCCGATCGCATTGATGGCGATCACACCGCAGAGCGCCCGTTTGTAGCCGACCGACGCGCCGTCGAAGGCTACAGCATGGCCGCAGCCACAGCCGCTGCTCGCGGCCGGCTGCGGTTCGGACGAACTGGAACAGCTGGACATGACGACACTCTGGATCCTCTAGTCGCTAGAGGATCAAGCGCTTATTTTCAGAAACTCGGGAGACCACGAATGACGGCGCACACCATCGGAAGGCTCGCGCGGGCGGCGGACGTGAAGGTCCCTACGATACGCTTCTACGAGCAGATCGGACTGCTGCCGGAGCCAGATCGCACCGAGAGCGACCGCCGCGTCTACCAGGACGACGCCGTGCGGCGGCTGGCCTTCATCAAGCACGCCCGCCAGCTCGGCTTTCCCATCGAGGCGATCCGCACCCTCCTCGACCTCGCCGACAATCCCGACCGCACGTGCGAGGACGCCAACGCCTTGGCCCAGGAGCAGCTCTCGGCCGTCGAGACCAAGATCGCGCAGTTGGAGGCCCTTCGTGCCGAGTTGAAGCGCATGGTCGCCGCCGGCTGCGATGGCCTCGCGGGCGATTGCCGCGTCATCGAGACCCTCGCTGACCATAGCCTTTGCGCCCAAGAGCACGCCGCGCCGGAGCGGCTGGCGCCGGCCTGATCATGACCACATGCTCTCACGTCCATGCGTCGAGCCCGACGGCGCAAGCCATCGCAACCGCCCTGAGCGTTGCCGAAGCCAAGTGCATCGCCCAGGGCGAGCGCTGGACACCGCCGCGCCGCCGCACGTACGAGCTGCTCCTGCAGGCTGGCGCACCCGTGAAGGCCTACGACCTGCTCTCCGACTACGCGGCCGAAGGCGAACCACCGGCCAAGCCGCCTACGATCTACCGCGCCCTGGACTTCCTGCTCGCCCACGACCTTGTCCACCGCATCGAAAGCCTGAATGCATTCCTAGCCTGCACGGCGGATGGCGCTCACTTCGCAGAGTTCCTAATCTGCGACTGCTGCGGCGGGGTCGAAGAACTCGCCCTCGGGATCGGCGGGCCCGCCGCGGCGGCCGCCTCCCACCGTGGCTTCACCGCCGTACGCACTGTCCTAGAGGTTCACGGCATCTGCGCGGCGTGCGCCTAGCGTCCGTTCGGCGCCAAGAGAAGACCTTGACCCCCTAGCCCAAACGCGACGTTCGCCCCGCCACGATCCCCTCACGCCGACATGAAGTCATTCCTTGCGGCCATGGACGCCGACGACGCGTTCAAGCCGTCGGGTTTCGGGTGAAGATGGCGCCTGGCGATGCCCCGCGCCCTCTCGGCCAGCCTTTTAGCCTCTTACCTCGCGACCTGCGCGCGGACAATGATGCGGGGTGCGGCCAGCCGCGGGCTCGGTCGTCGCCGCGAAGGGGCGGCTATCCCAGCAGGCCCTGCCGTGGCGTCACGGCGCTCGGCTGGTCGCCACCGAACCAGTCCGCCTCATCTTGGGCCTGGCCTCTTGGGGCCTACCAGATGTAGCTTTCAGATAGGCGAGACGGGAAGAATCGCGTACGGTAAACTTCCGTTAAGACCTGGCTTGCGCGACTCACCGAACTCACCAATACAGGTGGTGTCGGGGCGGGTGGCGAGCCGGTACGGCCATCCCCCAAATAGAGCCTCGCAGGGTTCTTGACCCTGCGGCGACCGCGCCCCCGCGCGGCCGGAGTATGCGTCGCAGCTGTGCTGCGAAAGAGACGGCCACCCGATCCGCCAAGAACAAGGCGGCCGCCTCCACTTCAAACCGACTCGTCCGAGCCGGCGTGGTGATCCTTACTGACGTCCGCGGGGCTTACAAGCCGCGGACTCGGCCCGCGCCGACTTGGGCGAGCTCCCAACGGAGTTCATGAATGCCCAGGCGTGTATTCTTCAGCTTCCACTACCAGCGCGACATTTTCCGCGTGAACCAGATCCGCGGGCTGCCGAACATGATTGGCGACGCCGCCGCGGGCTTCACGGACGCTTCGCTTTGGGAAGCGACCAAGCGCCAGGGCGACGCCGCGATCAAGCGCTTGATCGATGACGGCCTGAACCGCACCTCGGTCACCGTGGTCTGCATCGGCGCCGCCTCGGCCGGCCGTCGATACATCGACTACGAGATCACGGAATCCGCCCGGCGCGGCAACGGCCTTCTCGGCTTGCGGATCAACCACCTGATCGGCCACGACCGGTCGGCCGACCCTGCGGGTGCCGTCCCGTCCCTGCTCACGGCGCATCGCGCGCCGATCTACACCTATACAGACGGTCCCTCGCTCGCCGCCTGGATCGAGCGGGCCGCCACCGCAGCCGGTCGTTAGGGGCGCTCGCATGGCTGTGCTCACCGACTACGAGGTCCGCCGCGCCGCGCGCGACTCGGCCTCTCGTGCCTATACCACCGTCGAGAAGGCGCTGCGCGACGTGCGCAACACCAGCCGTACGTCGTTCGACGTCTTCCTGTCCCACGCCAAGCTCGACGCGGAACTCGTGCTCGGGGTGAAGGCGATCCTCGAAGGGCGCGGCCAGACCGTTTACGTCGACTGGATCGACGATCCCCACCTCGACCGCAGCAAGGTCACACCGGCCACCGCCGATGGCCTGCGACAGCGCATGCGGCAATGCACGTCGCTGATCTACGTCTACACCCGCAACGCGACCAATTCGCGTTGGATGCCCTGGGAGCTGGGGTACTTCGACGCCTACAACGGCAACGTCGCCGTCCTGCCCATCGCGCAGTCCAGCAGCGACGGCGTCTACAAGGGGGAGGAGTTCGTCGGCCTCTACCCCTACGTCGATGTCGGCACCTCCGTCCTGTGGGTCCACAAGTCGACCCATGAGTACGCCGACTTCCGGGAATGGCGCGGCCGCAGCGACAAGCTGCGACCGGCCGCCTAACGAGGAAAGTCCATGGCTCGTCGCACCTTCTTTTCGTTCCACTACAGCCCTGACGCCTGGCGGGCCTGGAACGTCCGCAACTGCCTCGTCCTCGACCCCAACGAGGAGGACGCGGGCTTCTTCGACAGCAGCGTGTTCGAGGCCTCGAAGCGCGAGAGCGACGCCAGCCTGAAGGCGTTCCTCCGCGATGGCATGAAGAACACGTCCGTGACCTGCGTGTTGACCGGCAAGGACACCTGGTCCCGCCGCTGGGTGCGCTACGAGATCGTCCGCGCCGTGCTCAAGGGCAACGGCCTGCTGACCGTGGACATCCACGGCGTCAAGAACCAGGCGGGCGAGACATCAACCAAGGGCGCCGATCCGCTCGCCCAGATCGGACTCTACAAAACCGCCAACGGCATCTTCTTCGCCGAGTGGAAGAACGGAAAATGGGTGTCGTACAGTGACTACACGTCCGCGATTCCGGCGAAGGACCTGTGGTTCGACGCGCCGACGACGGCCGCCCCTGTACAGCTATCGAGCCACTGCCTTCGGTACGACTTTGCCGCCCAGAACGGCCGGAAGAACATCAGCGGCTGGATCGAGACCGCCGCCGGACTGGCCGGCCGCTGATGCACGTAGGAGCCGTGCCCAACGACAGCCGATCGCCTGCGGGCGTCTACGAACTGGCGATCCTTGGCGACGTCGAGGCCGCCGATCGCCAAACCCTCACCGACACCCTCGGGGAGATGATCGCGGATTTCGGCCTGGAACTGGGGACCGACGTTTCGCTGCTCGACGCCGCCTCCATTTCGGGACGCGATCCCGGAGCGGCCTTCGCCGCCGTCTACTTCGCTGCAGGCAAGGGCTCGCATGCCGAGGCGGTCGCCACGCTGCTGGGGTCCAGTGCGCCGATCATTCCTACGATCGCGTCGGGCGTATCCTTCGAGCAGGTTCCCGCCGCGCTCAAATTCGCGAACGGTCTCCAGCGTCGGGCCGACGACCCCAAGATGACCGAGCTGGCCACGGCCTTGCTCGAATGCGTCGGCCTCCTGCGCCGCCAGCGCCGGGTGTTTGTCAGCTATCGTCGCACCGAGGCGCGGGCCGCCGCGGTGCAGTTGCACGACCTGCTCAGCGCCCGCGGCTTCGACGTCTTCCTGGACACACACAACATCCGGCCCGGTGACGCCTTCCAGGATGTGCTCTGGCACCGCCTCGTCGACTCGGACGTCATGGTGATGCTCGACACCCCGACCTATTTCGGGAGCCGCTGGACGCGCGAGGAGATCGGCCGCGCCCGCGCCAAGGACATCCAAGTCCTGAGGGTGGTCTGGCCCGCCCACACGCCCACGCGCATGACGGACCTTTCGGAGACGGTCCACCTCGAGGCCGGCGACCTGAACCACGCCGATGGACCGATCGACGACGCCAAGGCCGACGATATTGTGCTGCGGGTCGAGCGGCTGCGCAGCCGCAGCATCGCCGCCCGCTACATGGCGATCACGGGTAAGCTTCGCGCCGACGTGGAGAAGATCGGCGGGGCGGTCGAAGCCGTCGGCGCCCACCGGGCGATCTCGCTTCGCCTGGTCGACGACCATCGCATATGGGCTTATCCAGTGGTCGGCGTGCCGACCGCCGAGACGCTTCACGATATCGCCGACAAGGCCCGCCAGGCGAACCAGCAGGAGACCCCGGTGCTCGTCTACGATCACATCGGCATTCGCGAGGCCTGGGGGAGTCATCTCCGCTGGCTCGGGGAGCAGATCAGATCGGTGCGCGCGCTCAAGGTGTCGGAAGCCGGCTGGACGCTGGCGGGCTGGGAAGCGGAGGGATGAAGGATGCCATCTTCCTCTCCGCAGGCGTGCCGGACCCACGCCGCGGTCCGGAATACGCGGCAACCGCGGACACGGTGGCCATCACGGCCGCGGTCTCCGCCTTGGTTCATGTCGTTCTTGGCCGCCGGCCGCTCGTCCTGGGCGGACAACCTGCCATCACCCCGATGATCCTGGTGGTGGCGGACGCGATCGGCGTCGACTACGGCGCCTGGGTGCGCCTCTACCAGTCACGCTTCTTCGAAGAGGAGTTCCCCGAGGACAACGCCCGCTTCGCCAACGTCGTCCTTACCGACGCGACGCCGCACGACCGGGAAGCGAGCCTGCGGCACATGCGCGAGCGGATGTTCAGGGAAGCCGAATTTTCCGCCGCCGTGTTCATCGGCGGTATGGGCGGCATCCTTGACGAGTACGAGTTGTTCCGCGAGTTGCAGCCGAACGCGGCGATCATACCGATCTCTTCCACCGGCGGCGCGACGCTGGACGTGGCTAAGCGGGTTGATGGACTGGCATCCGATCTTGCGGCGGACCGCGACTACGTGAGCCTCCTGCACCGGAGCCTGGGCATTTCCGTGCGCGAACGGCGCTTCGCCCGCCCCACCGACCAGCCCGAGGAGGTTTCCGAGCGGTTCTGGCGGCCCGGCGACAAGGGCTGAAGCGACGCCATGGCGCTCCTGAGCGAGCCCGAGATCCGCGCCCGCGCCCAAAAGCGGGCCGCCGCAGGCCGGATCAGCGTCGAGGAGGCTCTGACGAGAGTCGCCCGAAGCCGGCGCGACCGCTACGACATCTTCCTCTCGCAGACGATCCGCGACGCAGAGATCGTTCTCGGGGTCTATGACCTCCTCACCGAGGCCGGTTACGCCGTGTTCTGCGACTGGATCGAGGCGCCTCTGCGCGACCGGCACGAAGTCTCGCCGGCGAACGCCGCCTTCGTGCGTGCCGTTATGGGAATCTGCGACACGCTCCTGTTCATCGACGGTCCAGGCGCTGCACAGTCCCTTTGGATGTGTTGGGAGTTGGGGTGGTTCGACGGCGGACGCGGGCCGGTGGCGATTCTTCCGGTGACCGAGAACGAGGGCCAATCCTACTACTATGGCCGTGAATTCCTGAGCCTCTATCCCTACGTCGACCTGGACAGCGGCGGCCGACTTCGCGTGGTTCGCCCGCCGGTGACCAGTCCCAGCGGCATCACGGTCTTCGAGTCCGCCAATTGGACGGACTTTGAGAACTGGAAGTCGGGCCCCGCCGACCGCATGCGCCCCCGGGCGTGGGGCGGTTGGCGCGGGTAAGGGATTCGCGGGCGCGGCGAGGCCCGGCCCAGATCTTCCAGCACCGACAGGAACCTGCCGACGTCGTCCGCCGCCAGCGCCAGCTCGGCCTCCCACGGTGCGGCCCCAGTGGCGCTCGAAGCCGAATGGGCACCCGCCAAGTCCACCGCGACCCGGTTGTTCTGCGCGGGCCCAGTCGGCCGACTATTCACTGGTCGAGCCGTCAGGCCTTCGAAGCGATCCATGGCGCGGTTCGTCTAACGGCCAGCGTCCTTCGCCGCGCGCTCAATCCAAGTACCGATGTTGTTGTAGCCGTCATCGCGAACCCAGTCATAGGTGCGATACCTCTGCGTGAATTGGACGCCACCCGCGCTCCAATGTTCCAGGGGATTACGCCCAGGTAGGTCGGTCCCGTTGAGCGGGTCCTTGATGCCATGGATAGCGATGGCAAGGATGCCCATCTTGTTCTTGAAGCTCTGCTCAATCTCGTACTTGACCCACTCCCGTTCGTACGTCTCACGCCCGAATAGCACGGCGGTCACCGAACAACCCCGCAACTGATCGTCGATCCACTTTTGGATGCCACCAGCGCGCCGCTTCGCCTCCTCGAAGTCGGCGGCGTCGTAAAATGGCTGCGCCTCTCCCTTGGATCGCACGACCCACGAGTTTCGAACCTGCTGGATGCGTCGGACGTCGCGTTGATAGTGGAAGCTGAAAAATACCCGTCGCATTAGGCTGCTGTTCCTTTTCTCAGTTTGCCGACCAGCTCCAGCAATGGGTCGAGCAGCGTCTCAAGATCGGCAGCGTCTTCCGCCAGGTGCCGGATCGCATCCGGCCCATTCTTTCCCAACTCAGGGATGACCGTGGCTGGCGAAGTGAGGGCTTGGTCAGCCAGAACCTTCGCCGCTCCCCCTGTGGCACCCACCGGTATGACGGCCACCCCCTGCTCTCGCGCGATCTCGAATTCACGCAACATGCCGTCGGCTATGACCAGTGCGCCATGTTCGTCCACCTTGGTGCCGAAGAGGAATATGGCGATGCCGACGTTGGATATGATTTCTCGCCTATATTCCTCCCATAGCGCCGCCCGTTCGTCGGGCGACCCCACCTGGGGGAACGGTCGCAAGACCAAACCCTCCTCAATGCCGCTCTTGGTGCGCATAAGTTCCCTAAGCGAACCGGCCACCAAGGCGTCACCGATACCAGCGCCAAGACCGCTGGCGACGCGAGTGCCGCTCGCGATAAGGCGTCGCCCAAGCTCCTGCGCAAACGAAGCGACGGCTGGCTGACCCCATGTTCCATACGCTGCTGCGCTCGCTGAAACGAAGACTGTGCGCCGGCGAAACCGAGCCACCAATTCTTCCAGAAACTCGGTTATCTCCGAGTACTCGTCGATCAGCAGGACGCGAACGTTGTATCGCTTGAGGTCCTCGATTACCAGAGCTTGCCGTAGTTTATGATGCTCAAACTCCGCCTTAGTTTCCTTTGGAAGCCTCACTCGTTTCCGAAATACTGCGTAGTGTCGACGTTGATTGTTCGCGAAGGTGAGCCTAACGCGCGCTAATACGTGGGAAAGATTTGGATCTGTGAAGCTAAACCCCAAAAATAGGAATGTCTTCTTGACGAGATCGCCAGCGAGCGCCGTGATGAAAGCTTCCCGGTCTTTAGGGTAGCGCTCGAAATCATCCCTTGTGGCTACGGCCTCATTTGGTCGGTCTACGTCGCCATGCATCTTGAAGACGGTTGCGTGACGCCCCGGCCTCGTGTCTGCCAACTGGGGTACCGCGCTCTTGACGTCCACCACCTTCCCGGCCGCCCGCAGGGCGTCCTCGATCAGATGGTCGTAATTGGTGGTCCACCAAGTCGGGATGGGCAGCTTGGCTAGAAGCTCATGGTTCCGCGTTGGGGGGGTGCTAGCGGACACGGCCTCGATGACCGCCTTATGCAAAAGATGTCGGTTGGAGCCGTTCGCGTTGACGTGGAACTGGGCAACGGCGACGAGGTCGTCTTCCAGGTCGATGTTGAGTTTCAACTCGTCGGCCAACGGCCTAACGAGCTCTCGCCAGTCAACAAACCCCGCCGGGACCGACAGACCCGCTCCGGCGAAGACGGCGGCGTTACCTTCAACGATCTCGCCGAGATAGTCGTCAACAAACTGGCGTACCTCAACCTTCATCTCGTATGAGCCGTCCCCTTTGTCGGTGGCGGAAGTTCGGCAGCGCCTAACATCTCCATCAAGCGCTACCTTGGGTCACTTCTCCGCCGCCGACAACCTTTGGGGCGCTCGGCGGGTGTTAGGCTCGAGCGAGCTCGCTCAGCGCCTAAAGCGGACGTCGCCAAGGTCGCCTTGGAGTCAGCACCGGCCGATTCTCTCGCCAACGGCGCCGTTCATACTACGAGCTGATGAGGCCCCTTCCCTGCACCGCGCAGCTGCGGTTCTTTGCGCCCAGGTCAGGAGAATTGCAGATGCCCACTGACGTCTCCGCGGCGCTTGGTAGCTTGGCGCCACGCCACCGGCGCACAGTCCGCCGGGCCGAACTTCGCCGCATCGTCCCGTTGGCGGACACCACCATCTACGAACTCGAGCAACGCGGAGAATTCCCGCGTCGGTTCAACCTGACGCCCCGATGCGTCGTCTGGGATTTGGCGGAGGTCGAAGCGTGGATCGATGAGCGGCGCCGGGCGTCAGACGCTTCCCTGATCGCCAGGTCGCCATCTCCCGACGTTCGGCAGCGCCGCGCGCGACCTGTTAGACAGTAGCTTCCAGGGGCCCAAGCTCCATGCTGGGCGGATAGAGCGTCGGGGCGCGCTTGCGGCCATCAACCCACGCGTCGATCATGTCTGCCCACTCTTGGAGCATGTGCCGCCGCTGGGGCTCGTACTCAGCCTTGTTGTAGACGCCGCGCGACGAGCGGCTGTCCTCGTGGGCGAGCGCCTTCTCGATCCAGTCGCGGTTGAAGCCCAGCTCGTTCAGCAAGGTGGAGCCGGTCCGCCTCAGGTCGTGGACCGTAAAGGGCTCAAGCGGGAGCCCCTCCTTCTTCGCCCGTTCTGCAACGGCGGTCGTGATGCGATTGAAGGTGGCCCGGGACATGGGTGCGTCGGCGTCGTAGCGGGACGGCAGCAGGAACCGGGAGTTTCCGGCGCAGGTCTTCAGCGCGATCAGGATGTCGAGCGACTGCTCCGACAGGTACACGTTATGGGCCTTCGAGCGCTTCATCCGCTCCTTGGGAATGGACCAGACCGCGTTCTCGAAGTCGACCTCATCCCAAGTCGCGTCCTGCAGCTCGCTTTTGCGAACCATGGTGAGCAGGATCAGCTTCAGACCTAGGCGGATAGTCGGCAGCGTGGGCACATGCTCAAGCTGCTTCAGCATGATCCGGATTTCCGTCGGCGAGAGGGCGCGATCTTTGGCAACAAAAGTCGCGATCGACGCCGGCCCGACCTCGTCCGCGGGATTTCGAATCTTCTCACCATGGAGGATGGCGAAGCCGTAGATCTGCTTGAGGATGTCCCGCACGTGGATCGCGGTGGCTGGCGCGCCCCGACCCTTGATCTTCGCGCAAAGGGCTCGCAGGTCGTCCGGCGTGATCTCCGACAAGAGGCGATTGCGAAAGGCCGGAAGCAGGTCGCGTTCGAAAATCGAGCGCCGCATGGCCCTGGTGCTGTCCGCCATGGGCGCCTCTTTGAACCAGCGCTCCCCGAACTCGCCAAAGCTTTTCGCCTCTAGGACCCGCCGCTTCTCGCGTTGCTTCTCCTGAGCCGGCGAAAGCCCCTCGGCTACCGCCCGACGAGCGTCAAGGCACTTCTCACGCGCTCGGGCCAGGGACAGACCGGATGGCCCGTACTTGCCGATCGTCAGCGTCTCGCGCCGCCCATTCAAACGGTAATCGTAGCGGAAGGTGATCGACCCCGAGGTCGTCACGTGGACGTACATGCCGTCACGGTCAGCGACCTTATACGCCTTCTCCTTGGGCTTCAGGTTCTTGAGCGCGGTGTCGGTAAGCACGGTAGGCTCCAGAGAATACCGTCACCCCCTTCGGAGCGACTCCAGACACCAGGTTTCCTTTATATTTCCGAGGCTTCCGCTCTCAGAAATACCGTCACGCGGTGCTTTCCAGATGACGGTATATCCGAGACTCATCGCGAGCAAGCGGGAGGGGCGCCGTCATGGCTACCGCCAGAACGAGCTGCTTCTCCCCGATAGGTACCGATAGATGGCGGCAGCAATCACGTTTTCGTTCAATAACTTACGTGTGCTTTCCGGGCTTCTGCGATAGCTTCTGACGGCTATCGGATCATTCCCACTCGATCGTGCCGGGGGGCTTGCTGGTGACGTCGTAGACGACGCGGTTGACGCCGCGGACCTCGTTGATGATCCGGGTGGCGCAGCGGCCCAGGACCTCCCAGGGGAACTCGAAGAAGTCGGCGGTCATCCCATCGGTCGAGGTCACGGCGCGCAGGGCCAGGACGTCTTCGTAGGTGCGCGCGTCGCCCATGACACCAACC
>JAIXTR010000497.1 GCA_027483845.1 Caulobacteraceae bacterium
CGGGGTCCTCCCAATCGATCTCGACCAGCGGACCCATCATCATGGCGCCGACCAGGATCAGGGCCGGGGCGGTGGCCGCCGCCGGGATCGCCTGGGCCCAGGGGGCGACGAACAGGGTGGCCAGGAACAGCAGGCCGGTGACGACGGCCGTGAGGCCGGTCCGGCCGCCCGCGGAAACCCCGGACGCGCTTTCGATGTAGCTGACCACGGTGCTGGTGCCGGCCAGCGAGCCCACGACCGTCGCGCCGGCGTCGGCGAACAGGATGCGGTTCAGACGTGGGATCGAGCCGTCCGGCTGCATCAGCCCGGCCTTCTTGGAGACCGCGACCAGCGTCCCGACATTGTCGAACAAGTCGACGAACAGGAACACGAACAGGATCTCCACGAGCGCCAGGCCGAACCCATGCCCGCCGATGCCTAGAGCCGCCGGGATGTCGAGCTGCAGCGCCGTGCCGGTCATCTGCTCCAGGCTGTAGGGCTGGGGCGACCATGTCGCGAGGCCCAGGACCCAGCCCAGCACGGCGGTCGAGACGATGCCGATGAAGATCGCGCCGCGCACCTTCAGCACCAGCAGGATCGACAGGATGGCCAGCCCGAGCAGCGCCAGCAGGGTCGCTGGCGCATGGATGTCACCGAGGGCCACCAGGGTCGCCGGATTGGCCACGACGAGGCCCGCCCCACGCAGACCGATGAAGGCGATGAACAGGCCGATGCCGGCGGCGATGGCCGAGAACAGGGCGCGGGGGATGGCGCTGACGATCAGCTGCCGCACCCCCAGCAGGGTCAGCACGAAGAACAGTACGCCCGAGACGAAGACGAGCCCTAGCGCCGTCTGCCAGGGGATGCCCATGGCCCCGACGACGGTGAAGGCGAAATAGGCGTTGAGACCCATGCCGGGGGCCAGCGCGATGGGATAGTTGGCGAGGAAGCCCATCAACAGGCAGCCGACACCGGCGGCCAGGCAGGTCGCCGCCGCCACGCCGGCCAGCGGCATGCCCGTCGTGCTGAGGACCGCCGGATTGACCAGGACGATATAGGCCATGGTGAGGAAGGTCGTGGCCCCGGCCAACACCTCGGTCCGGACGCTGGTCCCGCGGGCCTGGAGCTGGAAGGTTCTGTCGAGGACGCTCATGGCTTGGCCTGGGGCAGGGTGGTTTCGTAGGTCGGCCAGCCCGCGACCAGGGCCTTCACCACCGGCGATCCGACGCGGTAGGCGGCCTCGAACGCGGCCTCCGAGCCGCCGTCCGCAAACGCAATGCGCATGGGTTTGCCCTCGGCCGGCCACGTGTAGTTGCTGGCGGTGCGCAGGACCAGAACGCGGCGCGGATCGACCCGGCCGTCCTTGGCGAACAGATGCAGGGTGTCGAGCACGGCCTGATCCTCGCCGTCGCTCATGGTGAAGACGCCGCCGCCGTCGGTCTGCAGCCGCACCCACTCGCGCGCCCACGCCGTGCGCCGCTTGCCGTGCCAGAAGCGGACGGTGGCCAGGCTCGCGCCCACGAAGACGCGGGGCTTTGCCTGGGCGGCGGCGTCGCTGCGGAAGCCCGCGCGCTCGGCGGCCAGCTTGGGGCCGTCGGGCAGGGGCGTGTCGCGGGTGAGCTGGAAGGCCCACTGGGTCAGGCCGGGGTCGAGCCTCCAGGCCATGCCGCTGGCGCCGTCGCCGCTGCCCTTCTCGGTCGGGCTGTTGGCGTTGAAGGCGTAGAGCCCCCAGGGCCAGCCCGCCATGATCTCGCGGTCGTCGATCTCGTAGACCGGGTCGCCATCGACCACCCAGTCGGACCAGGCGGCGCTGCCGATCGATCCGGTCTTCGGGTCGACCCCGGCGATGCCGGCCATCAGGAAGTAGGTCTTGGAGAAATCGAAGCGCGGGTCGGCGAGCAGGGCCGCCATGGACCCGCGCGCGCGACCGAACATGCCGGTGGTGATCCCGAGGACGCCGTCCTTGGAAAGCCGGGCCGGACGTTCCACGCCGGGAATGTCCACCGCCTCCGAGAGCGGATAGCGCTCGACCCAGTGCTGGAACTCGCCGGGCGGGTCACCCGTGTCCGCGCCGATCTCGAAGGCGGCGATCACCACGACCTTGATCGGGATGGGCTTGGTTTGCGCGACCGCTGGCAGCGGCGCGAGCAGCAAGGCGATGATGGCGAAGAGACGACGCAAGTGGACCCCCGAAGCAGGGGGCATACTCGTCAGGCGTCGGTCGAGATCGCAAGCCCTCGCTGATGCGCGAGGCGGCCCATCAGATAGGTGCGCTCCACCACTCGGTCGTCTGCCAACACGGCGAGCACGAAGAGGGTCTCGGCCAGGGTCCGGGTCCGAGCTGTCCGCCGCGCCAGCAGCGGCGTGGCGCTGAGGTCCAGCACCACGAAGTCGGCCTCCTTACCGGGCGCCAGGTTGCCGACGCGGTCGTCGATATGCAGCGCCCGCGCGCCGGCCAAGGTGCCGAGATAGAAGGCGTGCAACGGGTCGAGGTTGTCGCCCTGGATCTGGCCGATCTTGTAGGCCTCGCCCATCATGTGCAGCAGGGAGAAGCTGCCGCCACCGCCCACGTCGCTGCCCAGGGCCGTCGACATCCCGCAGGCGCAGGCGCGCTTCAGGCTGAACAGGCCGCTACCCAGCAGCAGGTTCGAGGACGGGCAAAAGGCGGCCGACGCCCCCGCCTTGGCGATCCGCCCCATCACGCCCTCGTCGCAGTGGACGCAGTGGGCGAAGACCGAGCGCGGACCCAGCAGGCCGAAGCGGTCGTAGACGTCGAGATAGTCGCGCGCCCAGGGGAACATCTCCGCCACCAGGGCGATCTCGCCGGTGTTCTCCGACATGTGGGTGTGCAGCAGGACGTCGGGGTTCGCAGCCAGCACCTCGCCTGCCATGGCGAGCTGGGCGTCGGTGGAGGTCACGGCGAACCGCGGTGTTACGGCATAGCCCAGCCGGCCACGGCCGCGGTAGGCGCGGATCAGGGCCTCGGTGTCGGTGCGGCCCGCCTCGACGGTGTCGGTCAGGCCCGCTGGCGCTTCGCGGTCCATCAGCACCTTGCCGGCGATCAACCGCATGTTCCGCGCCAGCGCCGCCTCGAACAGCGCCTCGGCGGAGGTCTTGTGAACGGTGCAGAAGGCCAGCGCGCTGGTCGTGCCGTTGGCCAGCAGCTGGTCCAGGAACACCTGGGCCACGGCGTCGGCGTGGCCGCGGTCCGCGAAGGCCTGTTCCGCTGGGAAGGTGTGGGTGTTGAGCCAGTCGAGGAGCTGGGCGCCCCAGGCGGCGATCACGTCCACCTGGGGGTAGTGCACGTGAGCGTCCACGAAGCCCGGCGTGATCAGCCGGCCCGGCAGCTCCGTCGTCTCGACCTCGGCGAAGGCGCCTGCGAGGTCGGCGTAGGCGCCGAACGCCGCCACATGGCCGTCCTCGACCACCAGCAGGCCGTCCGGGTGATAGGCATAGGCGTCCGCCCCCTGCCGGGACGGGTCGTCCAGCATATGCAGCAGGGCGGCGCGAAAGGCGTGGCGGCTCATCCTACTTCGCGCCCTTCAGGCGCTGCGAAGGACCGGCGGAAGCCCTTCGAAGCCTTGGCTTAGAAGGGCTCATGCGCTGACGGCGATCCAATCGGCCTCGGCCAGTTCCACCTCGTCCAGATTGTCGCCGGGGCCCTCGCGGTCGACGACCAGGAAGTCGCTTTCCGCGTCCAGCGCCAGCAGGAAGTGGTGCCAGGTTCCCTTGGCGTAGTTGACCCCCTGATGGGCCGCCGCGCGAAAGATCCGGACGCTGGCCGGATCGAAGTCGCCCGGGGGCGCCACCGCGACCAGGTAGGGCCGGCCTTGCATCGGTACGAAGGCCTGGCTGCCCAGCGGATGGCGCTCGAAGATCTTCAGCACCAGCGGGGCGAGCGGCTTGGACCGGAAGAGGCTGAGGATCGCATGGCCGTCGCCCACGGCCACGTCGGCCAGGGCGTTGAACCGGGTGGTCCAGCCATAGTTGATGGGGATCACCTCGGCGCGGTCGCTGGC
>JAIXTR010000052.1 GCA_027483845.1 Caulobacteraceae bacterium
CGTAGCTCAGCTCGAACCGCCCTTCCGGCGTGAAGGTCGGCAGGCGCGTGCTGACGTTGATGGCGCCGGCGGTGGTGTTCTTGCCGAACAGCGTGCCCTGGGGCCCGCGCAACACCTCCACCCGCTCCACGTCCGACAGGTCGAAGGTCGAGGCCGCCGGGCGGCTAAAATAGACCTGGTCGATATAGAGGCCGACCCCAGCCTCCAGCCCGTCGTTCGCCAGCCCGAGGTTGTTGCCCAGGCCGCGGATATTCACCGTCGTGTTCCGCGGGTTGAACGAGCCGAGGTAGAGGCTGGGGGCCAACTGGACCACCTGGGCCAGGTTGTACGTCCCCGTCTTGTCCAGGGTTTCGGCGCTCAGGACGGAGAGCGCGATGGGCACGTCTTGGGCCTGCTCGGCGCGGCGGCGCGCGGTGACGATCACGGCCTCGACCGCCCCGGCGTCGCTGTCGGCGGCCTCAGCTGCCGTGTCGGCGGCCGCGGTGTCGGCGGACACGGGCGCGGCGGAGGCGGGAAGCGCGGCCAGGCTCAGAGCGGCGCCGGCGACAGATCCCAGGAGTGTTAGTTTAGCTGCAGACAAGATTACCCCCTGATCGCGCGTCCGTTGACGTCGCGACCTGCAAATTCTCGATGATGGATGGATGATTGACGCGGCCGCGACGGCAGCGTCAGCGCGACGGGCGACAGGGGCCCGGCAAGGCGGGGAAACTCACGATCACCTTACGGCTCCTAGCTTTGGCGAAGGGCGCACAGGCGGGGGGAGGACCTGCCCGTGCGCGCTCCGCTCGGCGGCGCTCAAGGAAGGGAAGCTGAGCGCCACGGCCAATACCTATCGATTCAATAGGATTTAAGTCTCGATAGAAATTCTAATGCCTGATCGGACTTTTGCGCGCAGTCGATCCGCCAGCGCTGCGCGCACGAAAAAGGGCCCTTGCGGGCCCTTGTGACGTCGCGAGATCGTGGTCAGGTCGCTAGGCGACGCCCACCACGCCCAGGGTCGCGAACGCGACCACCAGGACGAACATGGCCGTGGCCAGGACGGCGGGCGCCGTCCGCTGCACGAAGCCCTGCAGGAAGCTCGAAAAGGTCATGACACACACCTGAAGTTCTTGGGGACCCCGTGGGGAGCGGGGCGTCCGTCTGGACAAGCGCTACATAGCACCGCCCCTGACTCGCCAGGATCGGCATCTTCGCGGAGTCGTTATGCGTTTTTGGTGCAGGCGGCGCGGATCGGAGCCGCCGCGGATACGGAAAAGCCCCCGGCCTTAAGGGGCCGGGGGCTCGCCTTGCGACCGCGATCCACAGCCTTGCATCCACTCACGGACCGCGGCCGCGCAGCCCGCCTTACTTCGACGGGCTGGTGTCGGGCGTGTTGGCGGTGGTGGCGCCGCCGTCGGCGTTGCCGGCCTGTTGCTCGATCGCATCGGCCTGGGCGTTGAGCGACTTTTCCTGCGCCTCGTTCGGCGACGCGGCGGCCTGAGCCTCCAGCGAGTCGGCCTTGGCTTCGGCGGCCTTGTCAGCTGGGCTGTTACAGGCGGTCAGGCTGACGGCGGCGCAGGCGGCGACAGCGAGGGGCAGGATACGCATCGAGCTTTCTCCATAGGCTTTGCGATTTGATCTCAGCGCCTTGCGCCCGATTTGGTTTCGAGGCCGCGGCGATTTCCTGGGCCGCCGGCTCCTCTTCCGAAATCCGGCCGGTCCGGGCATGATGGCGGCTCGCAGGTCCGGGAGCCGGTTCGATGTCCTTTGTGATCCTGGCCCTCGTCCTTGGCCTGGGCGGCGACCCGGACGTCCCCGCCACGGCCAAGGGCGTCGCCACGGCCAAGGGCGTCGTCACGCCGATGACCAGCCTACCGGGCGAGCCGCCCTATGGCGTCGCCCAGGGTCGCTATGTGCAGAAGGGCCGACAGGTCTGCTTTCGCGATCCGGTCGCCGGCTCCAAAATCCCGACCCGCCGCTGCATGAGCCGTGAGGCCTTTCTCCAGCGCCAGCAGGACTCCAAGGATCACCTCGACGCCGTCCAGCGCGACGCCCGCGTCCAAGGCGCGTTCTGAAGCGTCACCTTATGGACGCCGCACCCCGCCGCCTCTATCCCTAAGCTGGGCGAGGCGCGCGAACGCGCAACCTGGGGGAGATTTCGAATGGCCAAGCGCGGTGGGGCCCAGCGTGTGCAGCGCATCGTGGTGGGCGGCGTCGTCCTGATTACGCTGCTGGCGGCCGGCGCCTGGATCGCCATGGATGTCGCCCGCGCCCGCAAGGAGGCCGCCGCCACCGACCTTGCCTGCCGGCCGCCTCCAGCGCCTGGAATCCGGCGTCGACGGGACCGGGTTCGTGGCCCTCGACGACCTCCACCGAAACGGCGCCCAAGTCTCCGCCACGGTCCTGACGGTGGGCAAGACCGCCACCTCGATCAAGGACGGCGGGGCCCTGGTGGTGCGCCAGGTCACCGTAGACTGCGCCCAGGGCCGCCTGCTCGAGGGCCGGATCGCCAACTTCGACGTCGAGGGCAAGCTGACGACCGTCGCGAACGGCTACGCCGGCAAGCATGGCCGCCCGGTCGATGTCGGCGACCGCGAGGTCCCGGTGCTGTGCCAGGGCGCAAAGGGCCCTGTCGCGCCCGGCTGGCAGGCCGCCCAGCGCGCGATCCAACAGCCGCCGGCCGACTACCCCGATGTGGCCGCGGCGCGGAAGACCGACGGGCACGCCTGGGCCTGGCTCTGCGCCGCCGGCGCGCGCGGCGCTTGGCGGGCCGCGACGCCGCAGGACTGCGACAAGGCCGTTCGCCTGTTGCCCGACGACACCGCCGCCCGGCTGGACCGGGCCTATCTGTTCCTCAAGATCGGCCGCCGCCCGCAGTCGGCCGCCGACTTCGCCCATGTGCTGGCCCGAGAGCCAGCGAACCCCGTGGCGCTGTTCGGGCGCAGCCTGCTGGCCGCCCTGGCCGGCGACGAAGCCGCCAGCCGCCGCGACCGCGTCGCCGCCCTTGACCTGGACGAGGCTGTCCCTGGATGGGTCGCGCGCACCTACGACATCCAGATGAGCCAGGAGTACCGGGTGCGCTGAGCGGGGACCAGGCGGGCGCCTCGGACCGTCAGCGTTCAGCGGGACGCGGCTCCGCGCCCTTCAGGAACAGCTGCAGCGCGTCGTCCACCAGCTTGGCCTGTTGCGCTGGCGTTGGCGCGGGATCCAGGCCGCCCAGGGCCTGCCGGCGGGGTTCAGCCAGGATCATGTCCACCAGCCGGATAGCCGCCCAGGGGGGCGCCTCAAGGGCAAGCCAACCCTCGGCCACACCCCGCGCCAGAAGCTCCACCAGACCCGCCAGGAAAGGCGCCAGCGCCCGATCATGCAGGCTGGCCAGTTCCGGAAACTGGTGCTGCTCGCGCACGATCATCCGGTAGCTCAGCAATCCATCCGGCGACAGCGCCAGGGCGGTCATCGTCAGCAGCGCCCGCCGCAGGGCCGCCTGCGTCGACTCGCCGTCGGCCGGGGCCGTTCCGCGCGCGCTGACGTCGTTACGGCGCATCGCGTCCTCGACCACCTGGGCGAACAGGTCCGCCTTCGAGTCCACCACCTTGTAGATCGTGCTCTTCGACATCCCGGCGGCGGTGGCGATGCGGCCCAGGTTGGCGGCGCCGTAGCCCTCCTCCCGGAAGGCGTTGAGCGCTTCCTGCAGCAGCCGATCACGGGGCGAAAGGGTCGTCACAAGGCCCAGCCTATCCGTCGCCGGCCCCTCGCGGCAAGCCTGCGAACGTGATCGGCGCGCAATATTATTCCTGATATCCCTTGAGTACCGGTGGGTACTTCTATAGTCAGACGTCGTTCCGAGTGACTTGTGACGGGACGACACCGCGTCTTTTGGGGGAATACCGATGATCCGTTCAGCACTCTTGGGGGCGTTCGCCGCCCTGGCCCTCACCGCCGGGTCCGCCGCGGCCGCAAAACTCACCTGGTCGTTCGATACGCCAGTCGTGACCGGGGCCGCCGACGGCGCCTTCGTCGTCAACGCGACCATGACCAACATCGGCGATCAGCCGATCACCTGGGTCTCCGGCGCCGGTTACGAAATCATGCCGACCTACGTCACCGGCCACGGTTACGGCCCGACACCCGACGACATCTGGTCGCTTTACAGCCAGTTCACCACTTTGAACCTTGCCCCGAACGAGAGCTTCGGCTTCGCCTTCGCGAACGTGACCTACGCCGGCGCGCCCGATGGATCCCACGTGATCATCCCGATGGGCTATCTGCTGGTCGACGGAGAGTACTTCACCGCGTCGAACACCGTGTCCCTCAAGGTTGGCGACGCCGCCACCGGCGCCGTGCCGGAGCCCGCCGCGTGGGCGCTGATGATCGTCGGCTTCGGCGGGGTCGGCGGCATGCTGCGCCTGCGCCGAACCCTGCCTCGCGCCGCCTGAGACGGCCGCGCCCCGCAACGCCGGGGCGCGATCCGCTCGCCTACGCGGCGATCTGGGGCTGGCCGCCGGCCAGATAGTCCATCTTGCCGATCGGCACGCCCTGGCCGCGCAGCAAGCCGTAGGCGGTCACCACGTGAAAGTGGAAGTTCGGCAGCGAGAACTGCAGCAGGAAGTCCCGGGCCGTGAAGGTCAGGGTGCGATTGGGCGTCGGCAGCTCGATGATCCGGGTCTCGTCGTCGCTCACCTGATCCGGCGTGATCGTCTCGACGAAGGCGAGGGTCTTGGCCACCCGCGCCTTCACCTCGGCCCAGGTGGTCTCGGTGTCAGGCATGCTGGGCGGGGTCACGCCCGCCAGCCGCGCCGCGCCGCCCTTGGCTGCATCGCTGGCCATCTGGATCTGCCGGGTCAGCGGCGCCATGTCCTCCGTGACGCGCGCCGACAGGTAGGTGGCCGGATCGACCCCTGTCGCCGCCGCATGCGCTTCGGCCTTCTCCAGCAAAGCCGCCAGGTTCTTCAGCATCAGCACATAGCCGGGGATCGACGCATCGTAGAGAGACAGGGCCATCAGACGCTCCAAAGCACAGGTTGAGGCCGACAGATGGCCCGCCCGCCGCCGCGGCGTAACCGACGCTGGGAACGATTTTTTCTATCCGCGCGCATCGCCCGCCGCCGCCGGGCGTTCTGGGTTCCATGACCTATGCGCGCTGGCTGCGACTGAACCGCTCGATGATGCAGCTGGGCGCCGAGGCCGGTGGCGTCATGGCCCTGCGGATGATGAAGCTTGCGGCCGGCGGCCCCGCCGCCAGCGCTGAGGCCGAGCGGATGGTCTCCGAGAAGATGCAGGCCGCCGCGGAACTCCAGGGCCGCATCTGGCGCGACGCCGCCACCGGCGCCAGCCTGCTGACGCCCGCCCGCACCGTGGCCTTCTATCGCCGCAAGGTGCGCGCGAACCGCCGCCGTCTGAACGGCTGACACGACCCTCTCCCACTGCGAGGCCCCTTGGCTGCGAAACCCGAAGACCCCGTCACGCCCTTTTTCGAAATGGTCAGCATGGCGCTGTCGGGCGATCCCGTGATGATGCGAAGCCTGGCGGCGACGCTGGGCAGCTTCTCCATGCGCCTCGTGGTCGCCCTGCTGATCCTGGCCGCCACCCTCTGGCTGGCCAAGCGCCTGGGCAAGGTGGCCGAGCGTGCGCTGGCGCGCATGCCGCACCATCAGCAGCCCGCCGACGGCACGCTGGCCACCTTCGTCTCCACCCTGGTCAGATACCTCGTCGTGGCGGTCGGCCTCGTGGCGGTGCTGCAACAGCTGGGCGTCCAGGCGACGTCGGTGCTGGCCGTCCTGGGCGCCGCCTCCCTCGCCATCGGTCTGGCGCTGCAGGGCACGCTCAGCAACGTCGCCGCCGGTGTGATGATCCTGCTGCTGCGCCCGTACCGCGCCGGGGACAGGGTTGAGCTGAACGGCCGCCAGGGCACCGTGGTCGGCATGGACCTCTTCAACACCAAGCTGCTCGATTACGACGGCCTCACCCTCTACATGCCCAACGGCAAGGTGTTCGGCGACATGATCGTCAACATCAGCCAGGCCGGCCGGCGCCGCATCGAGCTGACCTTCGGCGTCGACTACGAAGACGACCTCGACCTCGCCCTGGAAACCCTGCTCAAGCTGGCGGGCGACGAGCCGCGGGTCCTGCCCGACCCGGCCCCCTGGGCCAAGGTGACCGCCACCGCCGACAGCGCCGTCAACGTCACCCTGCGCTGCTGGGCCAAGACCAACGACTGGATGGACACTCGGTTCGACCTCACCAAGCGGGTGAAGGAGACCTTCGACGAGGTCGGTCTCTCCATCCCCTATCCCCATCAGGTCGAGGTCAGCCGGGCCGACGTGCGTCCCAAGGCCAATGCCGCCACGGCCTCCGAAAATGTCGGGACGCTCGCGGCCCCGCCGTCCTAGTCTGGCCCGCAACCCGATGATCTGAGGCCCGCGATGCTCTACGCCCTGCTCGCCTATCACGACGAACCCGAGGTCCAGGCCATGACCACGGCCGAGGATGGGGCGCTGATGGATCGGCTCATGGGCGTCCACGACCGGCTCGCGGGCCAGATGGGTCCCGCCGCCCGCCTGGGCGCGACCGCGCTGGCCGCCGTGGTCAGCCGCAAGGGCCTGGTGACCGACGGCCCCTTCGCCGAGACCAAGGAGCACCTGCTGGGCTTCTACGTCCTGGAAGCCGCCGACCTCGATGGCGCCGTCGCCGCGGCCAAGGCGCTGCAGGCCGCCAACCCCGGCGCGATCTACGAGATCCGGCCCATCGTTCGCTACGTCCCCGGCGCCGCCTTCCCAGAGTCCGACGCCGGCCTCGAACTGGTCCGGCCATAGGACGCGTCGGGTGCGGCGGTTGACAGGCCAGGACGGCGTCACCATTTAGATTGCACGCTATATAATCGTACGCAATGCAACTCAGGAGGCCCAACATGTCCGTCAACGTCCTCTACCGCACCGCCGCCCGCGCCACCGGCGGCCGCGACGGGTCCGCCGCCACCCTCGACGACAGCTTCAAGGTCGCCCTGTCCACGCCCAAGGAACTCGGCGGCGGCGGCGGCGCGGGCGCCAACCCCGAACAGCTCTTCGCCGCCGGCTACGCCGCGTGCTTCATCGGCGCCATGAAGGCGGTCGCCGCCCAGGGCGGGCCCAAGGTCCCCGCCGACGCCACGGTCACCGCCCACGTCGGCATCGGTCCCCGTTCGGAAGGCGGCTTCGGCCTCGAAGTGGCGCTTGAGGTGTCCCTCCCCGGCCTCGACCGCGCCGTCGCCGAAGATCTCGTCGCCAAGGCCCACCAGGTCTGCCCCTACTCCAACGCCACCCGCAACAATCTGGACGTCAAGCTGACCGTCATCTGACCAAGCGCGGCGGAGGGGCTCCCCCCTCCGCCGTCCGCCCGTCGAAACGGTCCGCGGCCGACAGGATGGCTGGCCCTCGGCCCCGCCGTCTGTCAGGCTCCGAGGCGCCCCCCGGAGCGCCGCGATGCGTCGAACGTCCCTCAGCACGATCTTCCTCGGCTTCATGGCCCTGGCGACCGTCTCCGCCGCGCCCCTCGTCGCCAACGCCCAGGCCACGTCGCGGCTCTGCGCGGGCGAGGCCGGCGAGGTCCCAGGCCCGGCCTGCCTCGTCGCCCACGTCGAGCTGGGGACCCCGCCGCCCGGCCCGCTGTACTGGAACATCTATGACTTTCCGGACGCCCCGGCGGCCACCCGCGCCAAGGGCGCGCACGGGACGGTCGTCCAGGCCTTCGGCCGCGTCTTCCTGTTCGACGTTGGCGCGAAGGGCTCCGCGCGCGCCGGCGGCCGCCACCTGAGCGACGTCGGGCCGCTGCCGATGGCCGGCGTCTCCGGCCCCTTGAGCGTCGCCTATCTCAAATCGACCTTCACACCCGGCATGACCGCCCCGGTCCACATCCATTCCGGGCCCGAGGCCTTCTATGCGATCAGCGGCGCAAGCTGCCTGGAAACCCCCGACGGCGCCCAGGTCGCCCGCGGCGCCGGCCATGCCCTCATGATCCGCCAGGGACCGCCGATGCTGCTGATGGCCATCGGCGGCGAGACCCGCCAGGGCTTCGCCATGATCCTGCACGACCCGGCCGCGCCGCCCACCACCCTCACCTCCGACTGGACCCCCAAGGGCCTCTGCCCCAGCCGCTGAGTCCGTCAGCCGCCCTCAGCGCCCCGTAACGGTGAAGAGGATATCGGAGAAGCCGGCGACGGAGGGCGACCGGTTCCAGTCCCGCTGCAGCTCGCAGATCAACTGGACCCAGCTCGTCGGCCGCGCCCCCGCCTGGGTCAGCCGTTGCAGCGCCGCGTCGTGCGCGATCCGCGACGTGCCGGCCACCGCATCCACCACGGGATAGACGTCGTAGCCTTCGGCCAGGGCGTCCAGCGCCGGGTGGACCAGACAGACCTCGGTCCACAGCGCCGCCATGATCAGCTTTCGGCGCCCCGTCGCCCGCACCGCCAGAACGAAGTCCTCGTCCTCCCAGGCGTTGATCGCCGTCCGGTCGATGGGAACCACCTCGGGGAAGACCTCGGCGATCTGCGGAATGGTCGGCTGGTTGCGCCCGGTCCCGACGTTCACCGTCGCGATGACGGTGGGCAGGCCGTACAGCTTGGCGGTGCGCGCCACCGCCTGGATGTTGGCGACCAGCGTGCGCTTCTCCATCGACTGGATCGAGCTCACCTGCACCGGCTGGTAGTCGATGATCACCAGCGCCGCATTCTGTGGCGTCAGCAGGTGGTCGGTCCGCGGGTCGCGGATGGCGGCGAAGGATGTCATGGCGGATGTCCTTGGAATCTGAGGTTCAGCGGGCCGCGGACGCGGCGACGTAGGTGGTGTCGGACGGGCCGACGCCGGTGACGCGCACCACCGCCGGCGTGTCGCGGGTGAAGGCGAAGTGCGGGGCGCCGCCGGGCTCCGTGTAGAAGCCGCCGGCCGTCAGCGGTGTCACCGCCGCCTCGCCCGCCGCTCGGCCGTAACCCAGGTACCAGGCGCCCGAGACAACCGTGGCGAACCGGTCGTCGGCGTGGGTGTGCGCCGCGATCGTGGTGTTGGCCGGCACGTGAATCTCCAACGCATAGGGTCCAGGCTTCGCCGGGTCGCCCTGCAGCAGCACCGTCCGGATGCCCGTCACGCCCGACGTCCCTGCGCCTGCGCCCGCCGTGGGCGCGGCCTGCGTCTGTTCCAGCGACAGCGCCGCGGCCGTTATCCGCCCCGACGAAGGCCCGCTGGCGGGCGCGTCGAGGAAGCCCCGGATCGCCTTCACCGTGGCGGCGGGCTGCTCCTCCATCAGCCAGTGGCCCGCGCCGGGAATGACCCGCTCCTGCACGTTGATCGCCCCGGCCTGACCGACCACCGCCATCATCGGGCCGAAAGAAGCCGCCCCGCCGACCGCCAGCACCGGCATGGTCAGCTTGCCGTGGCTGGCCAGCCAGGCCCGGTTGTCGCTCGCATCCTTGTCGAAGGCCGCGAACTGGCTGAACCCGGCGTGCATCCGCCCGGGGGCGGCATAGAGCTTGGCGTAGTGCGCGCGCGACGCGGCGTCGAAGCCCTTCGGATCCGCCGAGAACTCGTTCCAGAACCGGTCGAGGTAGATCCGCTCGCGGCCGGCCACCAGCCGCTCCATGTCGGGGCCGCCGAACCGGAAGTGCCAAAGCAGCGGGCTCTTTAGGATCTCGTCCCACGGCCCGACGCCCGGCACCGGCGCGTCCATCAGAACCAGCTTGCTCACCCGCTCCGGATGGCGGGCGGCCAGGGCGTAGGCGACCATGTTGCCGATGTCGTGAGCCACCACCTCGGCGCTTTTCGCGTCCAGGGCGTCCATGACCCCGGCGATGTCATCGGCCTGGTTCACCTTCTCGAAGCCAGCCTCGGCCGGGGCCGACAGCCCCATGCCGCGCAGGTCCGGCACGATCACGGTGCGGTCCCGCGCCAGGTCCGCCGCCAGCGGCGACCACATGTCCCCCGTCTCACCGTAGCCGTGGATCAGCACCACCGCCGGCCCCTTGCCGCCGACCCGCACATGGATCGTCGTGCCGTTGGTCGTCACCGCCTGGGTTCGGAAGCCGGCCGGCAGGTCGTAGGGCGCGGCGGTTGCGGGAGCGGCCAGCGCGGCGAAGGCGACGCCGGCGAGGGCGAGGCGGCGGATGGAGCGGGGGACGTTCATCGGTTGATCTCCTGGGTTGCACCTGTTGTCTGACGCAAAGGTAGACCCGCGGGATGGCCGCTGATTAGCTGGCGACTGGACGAAACATTTTTGATCTGGACGCAAAGATGCTCACCCCCGGCCTGGATCGCGCCCGCGAACTCGAAGTCTTCGCCGCCGTCGCCACGGAGGGCAGTTTCTCCGCCGCGGGCCGCCGGCTGTCGCTGACGCCCTCGGCCGTCAGCCGCACCCTCGACCGCATCGAGGCCCGCCTCGGCGCGCGGCTCCTGCTTCGCACCACGCGCGCCCTCACCCTGACTCCTGAAGGCCAGACCTACCTCGCCGCCGCGCGCCGCATCCTGGCCGAGCTTGACGACGCCGAGCAGGCCATCGCCGACCTGGGCGCGCCCCGGGGCCGGCTGCGGGTCAGCGGCGCGGTCGCCCACGGCCGGCTCTGCCTCGTCCCCCTGCTGGGCGAGTTCGTGCGCCGCTACCCGCGGATCCTGATCGACCTCAACCTCTCGGACGGGATGACCGACATCGCTGCCGGCCAGGCCGACGTGGCCATCCGCTTCGGCCGCCTGCCGGACAGCGGCCTCACCGCCCGGCGTCTCGGCGAGTACGGCCGCACCATCGTCGCCTCGCCCGGCTACCTCGCCCGGCGCGGCACGCCCCAGACCCCTGAGGACCTGCATCACCACGACTGCCTGAACTTCAACTTCCGCCGGTCGGAGCCCACCTGGCCCTTCCACCGCAACGGGACCCGCTACGCCCTCAAGATCCAGGGGCCGGTCGAGGCCAACAGCGGCGACACGCTCCTGCAGCTGGCCCTCGACGGCGTCGGCATCGCCCGTGTCGGCAACTTCAGTCTGAGCGACGCCATGACCACGGGGCGCCTCGTCCCCCTGCTTCAGGCCTACAACCCCGGCGACGTCGAAGTCTTCCACGCCGTCTTCATGGGCGGCGCCAACACCCCCGCCCGCGTGCGGGTCTTCGTCGACTACCTTGTCGAACGGTTCAGCACGGGCGCGCGCTCAGGCGGCGAGTGATCATTCCACCTGGCCAGCAGCGCTGGACTCCGCGTCCTCCGCCAGCGTGTACGCCACGATTGCATTCGCATGACCGTGGCCCATGCCGTGGTCGCGCTTCAGCATGGCGGACGAATGACCCGACGCCCGCCCGACTTGGCAGAAATGTACAGTTGATCTCGAACATGCGGCGCCATCCATGGCCGGAGATCCGCGGGCGAGGCCCGCGTCGGAACTCAGGGATCCGTGATGAAGCGTTTGTTGCCCGCCATGACCGCAGCCCTCAGCGTGGCTTGCGTCGCCCAGCCCGCCTCAGCGCTGCAGATCGTCATGGTCGACAAGGGCGGCATGACCGGCACGCAGGCCGAGGCCGCGTTCAACATGGCCGCGGGCTACTGGTCGTCGGTGCTCACCAATGATGTCACGCTCCACTTCGACGTCTCGTTCGAAGCGCTCGAGGGGAACACCTTGGGCATGGCCACCCCGACGACGTACATCCTCCCGACAAGCTTCGTCTACGGGCGGCTGGCCGCCGGTCAGACCAGCGAACTGGACGCCTCGGCCGTGGCCAGCCTCTCCGAATACGCCTCGAGCAGCGATCCGATGGTCGTCGCCTCAGCGAACTTCAGGGCGCTGTATCCGCCGGCGGTCGTTGCGCTGACGGACGGCGTGATCAGGTTCAATACCGGCGTCAGCTGGGACTACGATCCCAGCGACAACATCAAGAGCGGCGCCGATTTCCTGGGAATCGCCATTCACGAGATTGGCCACGCGCTCGGCTTCATGGCCGGCTGGTGGGACGTGGGGCGCTCGCCGCTCGACATGTTCCGTTATAGATCCCCGGGCCAGCTCTCGCCCACCGGCCTTCTGGGCTACTTCTCGGTTGACGACGGGCTCACGGCCTACCTGGGCGGAACGATGGACGGCTCGCACTGGCGCGACCCCAACCCGAGTTGCACGACGCCACAAGGCCTGATGGTGCCTAGCGTTTGCGGCGCCCTCCCCCTGACGGTGACCGGCCTCGACATCGCCGCCATGGACGCCATCGGCTGGAACACCAACGTTGAGGTCGTGGGTTACAGCCGCACGACCGCCCAGATCTACCAGGACCTGACGCCCGCACCCGGCGCCGTCCCCGAGCCCGCCGCCTGGAGCCTGATGCTCGCCGGCTTCGGCCTCCTCGGCGCCGCTCTCCGCCGCCGTCGTCCGCGGGTCGCCATGGCCTGATCGCCGGAACGCCGACGACGGCCCGCCGAGCCGGCGTCTAGCTTCGATCCCTTGCAGACCTGCGACATGTATCCCAGCCTCGGCCGGCATGATTGGTCCACGCGCCTTCGCGGTTCTCGCCGCCACACTTTGGACCGCGCAGGCCTCAGCTCCAGCGGCCGGACCTCCGGCCATCGAGAGCCGCTACACCCGGTTGCGCAACTGTCGGGAGCTTGAGCATGGCAATGTCGACAAGGGGGAGGATTGGCTCCGGCAGCGCTGCCAGGGCTATGGCGCCGTCTCGATCTGGCTGAGATACGCGGACTCCGCGCGGGTCTACGTCGGGTTCGGGACCAAGCCCAACGAGACCGGCGACATGTTCAGCGTGGAGCGTGATGACGCTTGGCCCGTGGAGTGGCGCGGCGTCCAGGTGAACGGGTCGTTCGAGCCTTTCGCCGCCATCCTGAGGATGCGCGTTCCCGCCGCGGCGGGCGGCACGACACCCAAGCTCATCGTGTTTCGCCTTCGCCCCGATGGAACATCCTGCACCGTGGGTTCAACCCGGGCCTCGAACCAAACGGCCCGCCGGATCGCGGACGCCGCCCGCCTCCAGTTCGTGTGTGAAAGCGAGCCGTGGAGTCTCTGAGCCAGGAAGACCTGGCCCTCTGCGCCTACCCCCGCCACGCTGAGCCATACGATCCATTTGGATTTCAGGGCGGGGTTTATCCCCGGTGGGGATTGATCCGACGGCTTGGGGTGATCACCGAGATCGACCCTTCGCGGACGTCGCGACAGGTCCGACCGCCCAGAACGCCCTTTACCGCCCCCGCTTGCGGGGGAGGGGGACCGACCGCCGAGCGCAGCGAAGAGCGGTTGGTGGAGGGAGCGAGCGACAAGCTCGGCGGGTCGGACAGCGTGGGCTGGGCGCAGTGCCCGCAGCTCGCCCCCTCCACCCCGGGCTCTACGGCCGGCGAAGCCGACCTCGGCCCGCGGTCCCCCTCCCCCGCTTCGCAGGGGCGGTAAAGGTCTGCGGCGGGCGGTGGAGCTGGTGCGCGCGACCCACCACCCCCCGCATACATTCCCAACGTCCGCTCACACGCAGCAAGATGCGCGGACTGACGAGCGCGCACCACCACCACCCCCTTGACCCCACACCCCCGGAGCCCGCCCATTGCCCCCGGGGGATTTCGACACCATGGCGAGGGCGGGCGGCTTGCGGGGGCACCCATATGTCGGGCTGTTCAGGGACCGGGGCGTGCGCACGCTCTGGGCCGGACAGGCGCTGTCCGATGCAGGCAGCGAGCTCTACCGCCTGGGCGCCATCTGGCTGGCGGTGGGATTCGCCGGGGCCGACGCGGCCTGGCTGCCCATCGCCCAGTCCGCCGCCGCCCTGGCCTTCGCCCTGGGCGCGGGCGCGGTGGTCGATGGCCTGAGCGCGCGCAAGGTGATGATCTGGGCCGACCTGACCCGCGCCGCCGTCTCGGGCGCCGTGGTCGTGGCCGCCTTCACCATCGGCCTGTCGCTGCCCATCCTGATCGCCGCGGGCGTCCTGCTGGCGGCGATCCAGGCGGTATTCGATCCGGCGCTGCAGGGCGTCGTGCCGCGCCTGGCGCCAGAGCCCCAGCGCCTGCGCGCCCTCAACGGTCTCTTCGACGTCACCGGCCGGCTGGCGGTGATCACCGGCGCGGGCCTGGCCGCGGCCATCGCCGCCGTCGCGCCGACCATCCACCTCCTGACCGCCAACGCCGCCAGCTTCCTGGCCTCGGCCGGGTCCATCGCGGCGGCTGGTCACCGCTTCGAGGGAGAGACCGCGCCTGCCGCCTCGGCCGCCACTGTCCTGCAGCGCATCGCCCGCGGCTGGCGCGCGGCGCGGGCGACGCCGGGGGCGCGGACGATCCTGGCCACGGCCGGCGTCTCGTACGGGACCCGCTCCTTGGGCTTC
>JAIXTR010000223.1 GCA_027483845.1 Caulobacteraceae bacterium
CGATCTCGCGGAGGCGTTCGTCGGAAACGGAGCCGTTGAGGTCGTTGATGGCGGCGAGCACGACCTTACGCATCGCTTCGACTTCATTGGCGGCTGCGGTGGTTTCCCGACTGCTAGCTCGCTCGATGGAACGCCGTAGGTCGCGAAGTGTCTCGGCGTCGTGCAGAAGTCCGGTGGCCGAGCGGATGCCATTTCCGCGCAGGTAACGCGCCAATGCCGCATTTCCCATTTCACGCCAGTTAGGCAAATCGCGGTCAAGACGCGCCGCGATGTTGGCGCGGTACTCAGCAGCTTCCCGACGCGTAACGCCTTGCCGTCGAGCAGACCGTCTCGTCATGCGTTTTCGTCTATCCCGGAAAATACGATCAATAAAACAATTGTTTGGGCCAAATATAGTGCCCGGTCGATCGCCTTTTTTCGGTTCGCTGAGAAGCTCAGGAAATTGAGCGGGGGCATCAGCGTCCTCGAAAAGGAGAGCTAGCGATGGGAAGTAGAAGCGATAAAGGGCGGCGTGACGTCTTCGCCATAGAGGTTTCCGTTCGTCAGAGCCAAACGGGCCTCATGCGCATACACAACATCACCGCCGAGCACCTAGAGGCGCTGGCGGCGATGATCATAAAGCCGTCCACCGGCTACGAAATCGAGGGGATGCGAGAGGACTTCCGCAGCCCTGAAGCAATGGCCGATGCGGCGAGGGGCGCCTTCGCGCGGCTGGCTGCTGAGTTCCTCAATGCTGGCGAACATCCCGATCGCGAAATGTACCCGCTGACTACAATGCTGATCGACGAGTTGATCGAGATGGTTGAGCCGGGAGCGCGGCAATGACCCAGGACGAACTGAACGCTATATGGGACGCCATCATGGCGGGTAAACCGGTTGAAGGCTGGGGTGGCGTGCCTCTGAGCGACATCGATGTTCTTCGTCGCGCCAAACCCGACGAGCTTTGGGCTCGCAAGAAGAAAGGGCTGTGGGTCGAGCTACCTTGAAAGCCTCGCCAATCCCGCCCGCATCCCTCGCCGTCGTAGTTCCACCGCCAGCGCTCGCCAATGTACGGGTCCAGGTCGATCGGAGTTGGTGGCGTGGGGATCGCGCTTCGGGTTAGCTTTCACCGCTTGCTCGGCATATTCCACTAATGTCCGATCGCCGTTATGTTTCAGGTGGAGCTTATGATGCGCTGCTGAGGCCTTTGATCCACCGTTGTGAGCAACCACATCTACAGGCCGCCGCTTAAGGGCTGGGTTCGTTAAAGCTGCAACCTGAGATTTCTTCTATGAGCAACTATCACGCTGAGAGCATTACCCTAAACAACCCGTCAGAGGCCGATGCGTTGAAACGAGCCTTCGACGACCGGGTTGTAGGATTCTATGAGACCAATGCGGGCCATTTCGCAGTCATTCCGAGCGGGACTACCATAATCGCTAACGAAGCGATTGGGCAATCGACCGTCTACGGCCCGGCGCAACGTAGCCAACAATGGCTCTCTGAGCTTGTCGATCTGACCCACCCACTATGGCGCGCTGCTATAATTTAGGTCGTTTGTGAAGCTTCTGTCTCAACGCTAAGGTGAGGCTGCGTCGAAGGCTGATAACGCAGCTCAGGCAGCAGGATGAATCGACGCCCGTCATCAGCGTCGATCGTCAGTGGGAACATCTGAATGGGCTGGGCTGTACTGAACGCCGACCACCAGACCGCGTTGTCCGAAATTATCGAGGGTCAGCATTCCGATCGGATCGTCGCTGTTGTTGGCGGAGCGATGCTGGACGACAGTCTGCGCCGCACACTGGAGCTTCGCCTACGCGCCAAGAGCGGCAAGACGGACATCAACGAGGGGCTCTTTCGCCCAGGTGGTCCGCTTGGGAACCTAACGCCGAAAATCGATCTGGCCTATCAGCTATACGTGATGGACCGGCCCCAGTGGCACGCGATGCATGGTTTGGCGGGCATCCGCAACATGTTCGCCCACAACCTCTCGATGAAATTCGATGCGCCCGGCGCGAGCCTCGCCGCGCACTTCAGGAAGCTGACCTTTCATGAAGGCCGGACACACTATCCATCGCCTCTCTGGGATAGCGACACAGGGTTTGAATTGGAGCCTATGCGGAATCGCCGGGAGGTGTTCGTCGTGAACCTCAAGCTGGCCCTGCTGTGGCTGATGTCGGACGTCCACAAACACGTCCCCAACAGCAACGAACCCGTTGGTGTGTCATTCGGAGCGCCTAACGAAACACCAGAGTGACGTTCACTACCAGTCGGGTTTCCGCTTGGAGAAGGCGCGATGTCTGTCGTGGGCCGCCCGCGCTTGAATAGATCAACATAGAATTCGTGTAGGGATACACTAATTGCGTTGGCCTTGCATAAGCGCATCAAATTGTTCGATAATTTCAGGAAAAACTACTTCGCCCATCAGATATCGTGCGGCCAACGTCGCAACGAAATCTCCCTTCAAGTTCGAATGCTCGTCCAGTGACGGGCCTTCCTCCCCTGTTTCTTGACCCGCAGACGGCACACATTTTTCCTTTCAAGTGACGGTCGCCATGCCAACTAGCTTAGGCGCTAAGCCAAGCTGGCGTCCTCCCAACGCACACTGCCTTCGTGGTCGCGATCCCAGGCACCGAGGAATTCGATCTCCACCTCGCCGATCAGGGCGAGGACGACCGATATCCATTCGTCGGGCATTGCGAGCAGCCGTAGCCGCGCATGCTCTGACGCGGTTGCGGTGTCGGGGAACGCCGCGATTTTCGACGTTGCCTCTTCGTCGTCCCGGCAGAAGATCAACTGAAAGTGCGGGAAGGGGCCTTCTGCTTCCATGACGCCTCCTCGCTAGTTCATATTCAAGCCGTGAGACCGCGTGTGCAGGCGCGTCTTCCAGAGGCCTTCTAGTGCGATGACGTCGTCAGGCAACATGTCAGGCGACGTGCGCTGAAGGATGCTGAAGCGCAGATTCGTTGGCACGCTCGCGAGCAGCTTCGCGTTGCCGCCATGGCCGGTCGCTTCGTAACTTCGCCAGCGGCCTAGAATATTCTCTTGGCCATACGCCGAGCCGACATAGCCCTGCGACCTCGCGACATCGAAGATCAGGTAGACGCCCCGCCATTCTGCAAGTTTCGCTCGCCAACTTGCGGGAAGGATTTGGAGTTCACTCCACGACAGCACAAGCTCGTCCCAGGCGGGCATGCCTTGGCTCAAGATGTTCTCAGGGTGGATCGCGGTTATTGGGAATCTGCCGGGCTTCGACCACTGCCACCAAGCGCGGGGGTTCGACCACCCGCTGACGCAGAGTTTCCCGATCCATTCCGATAGTTCCTCACAAAGAAGCATGTCGAACATCAGCGGATCGCGCGTCCACTCGTCGTCCATTCCAAGTGACAGAAGCTCTCGGTTTTCGGGGACCGCTTGAAACTGCTGTTGGCTCACGCGCTGACTCGGTCCGATTAGATACAGACCCGCGAAAACACCGCCGCTGGGACCGTTTTCGACGAACGAAGCCATGTAACCGGCGCGGGTCATCGCGCCTTCAAGGCGTTCGCTCTGCACAGACTGAAACACCCTGAACAGATCGGGGCGCTCGGCCACTATCGCTTTGATGATCTTCCGAAGCGGCGGTTCCTTAGGCGTGTGGCGCGCCACGATGACGTCCTCGTGCGGTATCCCCGCGTTTTCCAGCAGCATATCTAGGGTCAGCATGGGAACGAGCTTCGCCTTTCGCTCGGTTCGCTACAACCTCTGCGTCCCCAGGTCCGGGGATTGACGCCGACTGTCCAGGAACAGCACCCTGAACTGCTCTCGCGTCTCGTGCGCCAGGGCGGTCTTCACATAGGCCAGCAGGGCGTTCCACGACGAGATCAGCGGCCGTCGCGCCACCTGCTCCTTGGCGGTTCGAAGGGTCGCCTCATGCAGAAGCTTGAGGTCGAGGGCCAGGGCCTGACCGACGCCCGTCACGGTTCGCAGTTCGTCGGCGGTCGCGCCCAGCACGCCGCCCAGCGAGCCGAAGCGCGCGAGGAGTTGCTTGGCCAGCGGCTTGACGTCGCCGCGGGGGATGGCCCGGAACAGCAACAATTCCAGCAGCTCGTAGTCGGGGACAGCCGCCAAGCCGCCATTGACCGCGCGATCGCGCAGTCGCTCCCGATGCCCGGCATAGTGCGGCTTGGGCGCCGGCGCTGGCTTGGCGCGCCAGAGATCCGGCTGTCCGGCCGCGTCCTCGACGGAAAAGCGATGGTCCATGCGGCCTAGTGTTCCGCAATTGTTCCAGCATGGCAAGAGGCGGAGGCGGCGCCCCCAATCGGGGGAGGGCAAGCGTCTGCGCGGGGGCCATTCTGCGACGAAAGAAGACGTGACGGTGGGGGTTTCGATGAAGGCTAGCACGATGCTGGGCGTCCTGGGCGCGGCCGCCGCCGTGGCCGCGTTTGCGATCGCGGCGCCCGGACGCGCGGCCGAGGTTGCGCCTCGGCTGGCGGGCCCCGCCTTCGACCGACAAGACAATCCACCCCCTGGCCTCGAGCCCGCGGTCGTGGCTGGCGCGCCCGCGCCCTCGACCTGGGCGCTTGCCCTGGGCGGTGTCCTTGGCCTGGGCGTCCTGCTTCGGGCCGGGCGCGACGGGATTGGCGCCAGCTGACTTCGCGTCCCCAGGCGCGGAGGAGGCCCGGCGTGCTGGGGAGCGCGTCGGGCCTCTCCTTTTACGATCCGCCGACCTTGATCGCGTTGTCGTCGGAGTTGCGGTCGATCTGCTTGTTGTAGGGATCGACGCCCGCGAACTTGGGCAGCCTGTCGACGGTGAACCTCAGGGTCTGGATCCCCGATTTCAGGCCGCTGGTGCGGAGCATGAGAACGTTCTTGGGGCCAAAGGCAGGCTTGCCGGGCTCGGCGTCGAACACCCCGATGTCGAACACCTCGGTCGCGGGGATCGCCACCGCCGTCTCCTTGCCCAGGCCGTCGGCGTAGGCCTTCTTCGCCTCGATAGTGAGGGTGACGTCGTAGCGGCCATCGGCCCGCTTGGTCGCCGTGGCGGTCCGGGTCTTCAGATCGTAGAGCGTGATCTTCTCGAACAGGTCGGTGATCAGCTGCTGGGTGGCGGGGTCGTTTCCAGCCTCGGCGCGGAGCGCATCGACCAGGTCCTGGGAGCGGGGATAGGGTGCGCCCTTGAAGGCGTACTGGCTGAGAAGCCGTCGCAGCGCCGCATTGACCTTCGCTTCACCCATCCGGTCGCGCAGCAGGTACATGACCAGCGAGCCCTTGCGGTAGTGGATGTAGCCCTGGTTCTCCACCCGGATGAGGGGAAGCTCCTCGACCACCTCGCCGCCCCGCGCCCGCAGATAGCGATCGAGCTCGAACTTCAGGAATTTTCGGATGCGGTCGGGGCCGTAGGTCTTCTCCATGACGATCAGCGCCGAGTATTGGGCCAGCGTCTCCGACAGGGCGGTCGCGCCCTGCATGTCGGCGCCGATGATCTGGTGCGCCCACCACTGGTGCGCCAGTTCGTGTGCCGTGACGTAGGTCACGTAGTCGATCTTGTCCGGCTTGGTGTTGTCGGTGACGAAGCCGATCGTCTCCGAGTAGGGCATCGTATTGGCGAAGGCCTGGGCGAAGGACTCGTAGCCGGGGAATTCGACGATCCGCGCCTGGTGGAACTGGTAGGGGCTGAAATTGGCCTGATAATAGTCGAGGCCCGTCTTGAGCGACCCGATCATGCGATCGACGTTCCAGGGATGCTGGCGGTCATAGTAGATCGCCAGCTCGACGCCCTTGTAGACCTCGCGCTTGATGGCGTAGCGCGCCGACTGCACCGAGAAGAAGTTGAGCACGGGCGCATCGGTGCGGAAGCGGATGGTCCGCCGGCCGTTCCGCGTGACGTCCGAGATCCGGTAGCCCGGCGCGACCGGGGTCTGGTCGGCGTCGGTGGTGACGCTGATGTCGGCGTTCACCCAGTCGGCGTTGGCCAGATAGTTGCGCGCCTGAGCGCTTCGGTCCTCCAGCTTTGCGGCGCGCAGCTGCGGCGGAAGGCCGTACTTCCGGCGCTTGGCGCGGTCCTGCATCAGTTGGGCGCGGTCCATGCCGATGACCGGGCCAAACTCGAAGTTGTTCACGAAGCTGCCGTTGTCGACGAGCCGCGTGGTGTTGCCTGAGTTCTTGAACCCCCGCTGCTGCATGACCGTCTGGAACGACAGCGCGGTCTGCTCGCCGGGCTGCAGCGGCCGGTCGAAGGTGAAGATCCGGTAGTTGAAGCGGTCGAAGGTGCGCACCTTCGACGCCCCGTTGACCGACATCTGCAGCGCCTTGGTGTCGCGATCCAGGCGCACGTGCAGCTCGTGAATCGCCACGCCCGAGTCGTTGGTCAGGCGATAGACCCCCTCGGTCACCAGCTTGGGCTGGGTCGGGTGCAGGTCGAGGTCCAGCTTTACGTCGGTCACCGACGGCTGCGGCAGGGTCTCGTATTTCAGGAAGGCCTTTTCATAGTCCGCCAGCCACGTCTCACCCTCGATCGCGGTGCGGTACGGGTTCTGGATGTTCGTGTTGTCGTAGATGAACGCGCCCAGACCGACCCAGGCCAACAAGGCGACCGCGCCGATGGCGCCGGCGGGGCTGGCGAGGCGTCGCGGGAGACGCCGGAGCCGGGGCATGAGCCGTGTCTCTGTCCCGCGCCGCCACAGGCCATAGGCCAGCACCAGCAGGATGATCGCGAAGGCCGACCAATACGCCCGGAACCAGGCGGCGAAGACGGCATAGTCGCCCTGGCCGTTCATGTCGCTAAGCGGGGTCGGCGGCAAGCCGCCATAGAGGTAGAGGTTGTGCTCGAACCCGATCCGCCCAAGCGTGAGGGTGGCGATCAGGTAGAGCAGCATCAGGCCCCAGCCGACGAACTTGTGGGGCGAGATCGCCTGCAGGAACACCGCCAGCACGGCCAGAAGCGTCCAATCGATGGCGTTCGGCACGATGTACCAGAAGAGGTACTTCTCCGGCTGGATGTCGGTGAAGCCCATGCCGAGCTGCACGGCCATGCCGCCCAGGGCGCTGACGGCCAACATCGTGAACAGCACCAGCAGGATGGCCAGGGTCTTGGGAACCACGAAGGCCCAGTCGGGCACGGCGGTGGCGTCGACGATCTCGTGAGTCTTGCGCTCGCGCTCCCGCCAGACCAGTTCGCCGGCGTAGTAGACCGCGACGATCATCACGATGAAGGTGAAGGCGCCGCGCAGGATCTCGATCACCCAGCGGGTGACCGGATAGAGGGCCGAGCCGCTTGATTCCGCGCTGAGCAGCAGGCTGGCCACCGCGTTGAAGAGGCCCAGCAGCAGCAGCACCAGGAACGCCGGGCTCTTGAACACCTGGGCCATCTCGAACCGCGTGCGGCGGGTGAGCTGGGTCCAGGCGGTGGCGAACCCGAAGGTCGGCAGGGGCAGGGGGCCCGCCGGACGCGCCGCTTGGGCTGGTTCGGCCTTGCCCGCCTTGCGGCGCTTGCCGGCGGGGGCCTCGAAGCGGAACAGGCCGTAGGCCAGAGCCAAGATGGCGAAGCCCACCGGGACCCAGATCATCCGGTTCCACAGCAGGGCGCCGGCGATGGGGGGCGTCAGGGTGTTTGCCTCGGCCGCTGTGAAATAGCGGGTGGCAAGGCCAAAGGCCGCCAGGCCGAACGGTTCGACCAGGGCCGCGATCGGCCGCTTGTCGGGATCGCGAAGCGCCGCGTTCAGGACGATGTAGAGCACGAGGAACGCTGCGACGCCCACATAGGTCGCCATCATCGAACGGGTGACGGTGGCCAGGGTGAAGAAGATCGCCGAGGTGACGAACAGGGCCGGCAGCGCCAGCCACAGATAGGCGAAGGCGTACGCGCCCAGGGTGTTCGGCCCAAGGGTCTCGGGATCGACCCACGGCATGAACGAGCCGACGAACATGGCGAGCGGCACGGCCAGGAAGGCCAGGGCCACGGCCGCGAAGGCGCCTGAAAACCGTCCGAACAGATAGTCGAACTTGCCGATCCGGGTGGCGCGGATGATCGGGCCGAAGCCCGTCTCCTCGTCGCGCACGATGACATTGGCGACGAACGCGGTCGACGCGAACATGAAGAACAGCGACATGATCGCCGCCGTCTGGCCGATGGCCTGCGGCGAGTTCTTATGGATGTTGCCGCCCGACCCGATCTGGATCTGGTCGATCGTGACCGAGCCGAACACCAGCAGGAAAAAGATCAGGCCAGCGACCCAGAAGATCGGCTGGCGAAGCTGGTAGCGCAGCTCGAAGGCCGCGATCTTGCCGAACATGCCCGAGCCCGCCCTATGCCGCGCGGCGCGAGGCGGAGAGGGTGGAGAAGTAGACGTCCTCCAGCCCGCCCTGCACCCCCTCGAAGCCCCCGCCGGGAGCCGTGTCGGCCAGGACGTGGATCACCGTGCGGCCCCCGGCCAGACGGGTGGAGATGACCTGATGGGCGGCGCGCGCGGCGTCCAGGTCGGCGCGGTCGATGACCTTCTTCCAGACCTTGCCGGACAGCTCGCTAACCAGGTCGGCGGGCGCGCCTTCCTTGAGGATGCGTCCCGACGCCAGGATCGCCATGCGCGGACACAGGTCGGCCACGTCCTCCACGATATGGGTGGAGAGGATCACCACCACGTTCTCGCCGATCTCGGCCAGCAGGTTGAGGAAGCGATTGCGCTCTTCAGGATCGAGGCCGGCGGTCGGCTCATCCACGATGATCAGCGTGGGCCGCCCGATCAGCGCCTGGGCGATGCCGAACCGCTGGCGCATGCCGCCGGAGTAGCCGGCCACCGCCTTCTTGCGCACATCCCACAGGTTCACCTGCTGCAGCAGGGTTTCGACCGTGTCCTTCCGCTCGCCCTTGCCCGCGATGCCCTTGAGCACCGCCATGTGGTCCAGCAGATCGATGGCCGAGACGCGGGGATAGAC
>JAIXTR010000405.1 GCA_027483845.1 Caulobacteraceae bacterium
CCTTTTGAGGTCCTGCGGCAGACGCCATTCGGCGAACCAGCTCTCGGGGGCGGCGACCACCAGGGGCTCGATCACCAGCCGGCGATAGGCCAGGCCGGGCGGCAGGGCGCCGCCCGCGGGCGGGATGACGATGCCGGCGTGGCCCGCGCCCTCGGCCAGGGCGGCGATCTGCAGGTCGCTGGTGGACTCGGTCAGCGCGATCTCCACCTCCGGGAACGCCGTGGCGTAGCGGCGGACGTAGGTGGGCAGGATGCTGTAGTCGGCGGTGCTGACGAACGAGATGTCCAGTCGGCCGGCCTCGCCATCGCGCAGCCGGCGGGCGATCTCGGGCAGTTCGCCCAGCTGGGCCAGGACGGCTTTGACGGGCTCCAGCCAGCGGGCGCCGAAGGCGGTGAGCGCCACGCTGCGCTTGGTGCGGGTGAAGAGGTCGGCGCCCAAAGTCCGCTCCAGCGCCATGATCGACTGGCTGAGCGGCGGTTGGGTCATGCCCAGGCGCGCGGCCGCCCGCCCGAAATGCAGGGTCTCGGCGACGGCGACGAAGTGCCGAAGTTGGCGGACGTCCATCCTGATATCCATAGCGACCTATTCGGACGCCAAGAATATATTTTACCAATCGACGCACGGCGATTAGCTGACCGACGCCCAAAGGAACCTCGCCATGCCCGCCTATCGCTCACGCACCTCGACCCACGGCCGCAACATGGCCGGCGCCCGCGGCCTGTGGCGCGCCACCGGCATGAAGGACGGCGACTTCGGCAAGCCGATCATTGCGGTGGTGAACTCGTTCACCCAGTTCGTGCCGGGCCACGTGCACCTGAAGGACCTGGGTCAGCTGGTGGCGCGCGAGATCGAGCGGGCCGGCGGGGTCGCCAAGGAATTCAACACCATCGCGGTGGATGACGGCATCGCCATGGGCCATGACGGCATGCTGTACAGCCTGCCGTCGCGCGAGCTTATCGCCGACAGCGTCGAGTACATGGCCAACGCCCACTGCGTGGACGGGATGGTCTGCATCTCCAACTGCGACAAGATCACGCCCGGCATGCTGATGGCCTCGCTGCGGCTGAACATTCCGTCGGTGTTCGTCTCGGGCGGACCGATGGAAGCGGGCAAGGTCGTGCTCAAGGGCAAGGAAGTGGCGCTGGACCTCGTGGACGCCATGGTCGCGGCCGCGGACGAGTCGGTGTCGGACGCCGAGGTGACGGCCATCGAGAAGGCGGCCTGCCCGACCTGCGGCTCGTGCTCGGGGATGTTCACGGCCAATTCGATGAACTGCCTGACCGAGGCGCTGGGCCTGTCGCTGCCGGGCAACGGCTCGGTCCTGGCGACCCACGCCGACCGCGAGCGGCTGTTCCTCGAGGCCGGCCGCACAATCGTCGACATCACCCGCCGCTACTACGAGCAGGACGACGAGAGCGCCCTGCCGCGAAAGATCGCCAGCTTCGCGGCGTTCGAGAACGCCGTCTGCCTGGACATCGCCATGGGCGGCTCCACCAACACCGTGCTGCACCTGCTGGCCGCCGCCCATGAGGCCGAGGTCGATTTCACGATGAGCGACATCGACCGCCTGTCGCGCAAGGTGCCGTGCCTGTCCAAGGTCGCGCCGGCGAAGTCGGACGTCCACATGGAGGACGTCCACCGCGCGGGGGGCGTGATGGCCATCCTGGGCGAACTGGATCGCGCCGGCCTGCTCACCACCGACCTGCCCACGGTGCACGCCACCACCATGGCCGAGGCGCTGAATCGCTGGGACATCGCCCGCACCAACAGCGAGGACGTGCGGACCTTCTACCGGGCCGCGCCAGGCGGGGTGCCGACCCAGGTGGCCTTCAGCCAGAGCCGGCGGTGGGACGAGCTGGACCTGGACCGCACCGGCGGGGTGATCCGCGACGCGGCCCACGCCTTCTCGCAGGACGGCGGCCTGGCGGTGCTGACCGGCGACCTGGCCCCCGACGGCTGCATCGTGAAGACAGCCGGGGTCGACGAGAGCATTCTGAAATTCTCGGGCCCGGCCAAGGTCTACGAGAGTCAGGACGCCTCGGTCAGCGCCATCCTGACCGGCAAGGTCAAGGCGGGTGACGTCGTGGTCATCCGCTACGAAGGGCCGCGCGGCGGGCCGGGAATGCAGGAGATGCTGTATCCGACCAGCTATCTGAAATCGAAGGGCCTGGGCAAAGCCTGCGCCCTGATCACGGACGGCCGCTTCTCGGGCGGCACATCCGGCCTGTCCATCGGCCACGTCTCGCCCGAGGCGGCCGAGGGCGGCCTGATCGGCCTGGTGGAAGACGGCGACATCATCGCCATCGACATCCCCAACCGCACGATCAGCCTGCAGGTCGCCCCGGCCGTGATCGCTGAGCGCCGCGCCGCCATGGAGGCCAAGGGCGACGCGGCCTGGCGCCCGGCCGCGCCGCGCAATCGCAAGGTGTCCAAGGCGCTCCAGGCCTACGCGGCCTTCACCACCAGCGCGGCCCGCGGCGCCGTGCGCGACCTCAGCCCGCGGACGCGCCGGCCCGCCGGTCCGGGGAGCGATACGGCCGACTGACCGCGGCCTGCCAAGCCCGGCGAATTGGGCTATGCCTGAGGAATGGCCCGAAGCTCGCGACGGCTGGCGCTGCTCATCGCCCTGGTTGCGCTGACGGCGGCTGCCTGTTCGCGCCCGTCATGGACCGACCCGGAGACCTCGAAGGCCTCGCGGGCGCCGCCGCGCCCGACCGCGCCCCCGGGCGTCGCCGCCAGCAACGGTCCGGGCCCGTCACTACCCGCCTGGGTCATCCCGCTGATGGGACGGCCCGCCGCCGAGATGTTTCCCAATCCCGGCGCCTGCATCGGCAACACCGACGCGCTGGAGACCCGGTTCCTGGGCGGGTCAGGCGCCAGCCGCGTCGTGGGTTGGGCCTGGGACACCATGGCGAAGGCCCCGGTGACCCGGATCATCCTGGTCGATGAGGGGGGCCGGATCGTCGGCGGCGGCGTGAGCGGCTCCGAGCGGCCGGACGTCCGCATCGCCAAACCCGAGGTGACGTCCAGCAAGGTCGGCTGGTCGGCGATCACCCCCCGCACCTCGGGGCGCGTCGGCGCGCATGGCGTCGTCGGACAAGGCCGCGCCCTGTGCTCCCTGGCCGGCGCGGACTTGTAATGGCGAGGCCGCCCCAGGACACGACGCTGGGCGAGCCGCGGTGGGCGATGTCGCTGATGTTCGCCGCGGTCGCCACGGCGGTGGTCTGCTATCCCGTCTGGCCGGGGTTGATGTCGTTCGACAGCCTCTTCGCCTACCGACAGGCGCGCACGGGCATCGAGACGATGCTTTGGCCGCCCTTCCACAGCTACATATTCCGCGCGGGCGACGCCCTTCAAGTGGGCGTAGGCGGCGTGCTGGCGGCTCAGGTCTTCGCCCTTTTCGCCGCGGCGGCGGTCATTCTGAACCTGTTGATCCGGCGTCGGATCCTGGGCCTGGCCGCGTGCATGGTCTTCGCGGCCCTCATCGTCACGGTGACGCCGCTGCTGGGATCTATGCTGGCGCATTGGCGTGATGTTCCGACCGCCAGTTTCGCCCTGATGGGCGTGGCGTTCTGGTTGCTGGCCCGTCGCACCGGCCAGCCGCTGCTGCTGGCGCCGGCGGCGGCCGCCTTCGGCTGCGCCATCGCCCTTCGCTACAACGCCATCGTCCTTGTGGCCCTGGTGATCGGCCTGATGAGTTGGCGGCCCATGGCGGAGGGGACCAATCGGTTCGCGCGCCCCTTCGCGCTGGCCTGTCTCGTCCTGGCGCTCGGCGCAGCCTGGGCGTCGACCCAGTGGCGGCTGCCGGATCTCAAGCGGATGGATGCGCCCAACAGCCTGGGCGGGACCCAGGCCTTCGACCTCGTGGGGATCTCGGCCTGCGCCGACACGGACGAGCTGCCCCTCGGCATGACCGGCGGGACGCCGCTGAGCGCCTACCATATCCGCCGCAACTACGATCCGCGGCACATGAACCTGACCTTCGAGCCGAAACCCGGCGTGCCGCCGATAATGGACAACGACCGGAAGGGCGGGATCCCCGCCGCATGGCGCACGGCGATCGCAAAGGAACCCCTCTGCTATCTGTCCCACCGCACGACGGTGTTCGTGGAGCAGATGGGGATGTCGGATCGCGGCGTGTTCTATCCCGTCCACGGCGGCATCGACACGAACGACTTTGGCCTGACGCTGGCGCACCCGAGGGCGGCCACGCTGTCGCGGGCCTATGTGGAGTCGGGCGCCGCGCCGGTCTGGCGACGTCCGGCCTGGCTCTACGTCCTCGCCGGGGGACTCGTGGCCCTGGCCGTCCTGCGGGACGGGCGACAATGGATGCTGCTCCTCGCGCTGCTGGGGGGCAGCTTCGCCTATGCCGGCGTCCTGTTCCTGGTCAGCCCCGCGGCGGACGCCCGCTACATCTTTCCGTCCAGCATCACCTGCGCCCTGCTGATCGCCGCCGCGCTGGGGATGATCGTCCAAGGCCGCCGCGCGTGAGCGACGCCCGGCCCGCGCTTCTCGGCGGTTCGGACTCGTGGCAAGCAGGCGACTGACCCCGGAGGCCCCGACGTGAAAGCCGCCCTGCTCCTCGCCGCGATCCTGCTGTCCGCGGTCGGGGCTTGCGATCGCCCCAAGCCTCGCCCAGCGGCGGCCACAGCCGCCCTCGCCTCGGCGGCGCAACCGCCCGCCCTCGCGCCGGCCGCGTCGATCGGCTTGGCGAAACGGCCCGAAATGGCGGTGTTCTCCCTCGACATGATCAACACCGCGGCCGATCCGCTGAACAATCCCGCCAGGATCACGGCAGGCGTTCCCACCACCTTCTCCGGCTTCGGCTTCGACCCGGTGGCCAAGGCGGCGGGCAAGGCGATCGACGTGGTCGTCGACGGCGCGGCGTACGGCACGACCTGCTGCCACGACCGGCAGGACGTGTCGGCCTACTACGAGACGGACGCCGTGACGCGGTCCGGCTTCCGCGTGACCCTGCCCGCGGGCACGATCAAGCCAGGACGCCACACCGTCGTCGTGCGGGTCGTCTCGGCGGACGGCGCGGCGTTCAACGACTCGGCCGCCCTGAGCTTCGACGCCCAGTGACGCCTGGGCCGACCAGGACCCGTGCGGGGCGGCGCCTCAGCCTCGTGATCCCCATGCACAACGAGGCCGCCGGCCTCGACCTGCTGTTCCAGCGACTGGACGCCAGCCTCGGGTCGATGGGCGTGACGCTTGAGATCGTCTGCATCGACGACGGCAGCAGCGACGACACCCATGCGCGCATAACCGCCCGGGCGGCGTCGGACCCGCGAATCCGGCTGCTGGGGCTGTCCCGGAATTTCGGCAAGGAAGCCGCCCTGACCGCGGGGTTGGACGTGGCGTCGGGCGACATGGTCGTGCCCCTCGACGCGGACCTGCAGGATCCGCCCGAACTGATCGCCGAGTTCGTGGCGCTCTGGGAACAGGGCTACGACGTTGTCTATGGCGTGCGCGCCGACCGCTCCGCCGACACGCGCGCCAAGCGGTGGACGGCCGGCGCATTCTACCGCCTGTTCAATGTCGTGGCCCAGCAGCGGATCCCGGCCTCGACCGGCGACTTCCGGCTGATGGATCGGACGGTGGTGGAGGCCCTGAAGGCCCTGCCCGAACGCAACCGCTTCATGAAGGGCCTGTTCGCCTGGGTGGGGTTCCGGCAGGTCGGCGTGCCCTATGTCCGCCCATCTCGGGCCGCGGGCGACAGTTCCTGGCCGTACCGCAGCCTGTTCCGCTTCGCCCTGGACGGCATGACGTCCTTCTCGACCGCCCCGCTGCGGATCTGGACCTACGTCGGGGCCGGCGCGGCCCTGGTGGCGCTGCTGGCGGCGCTGGCGATAATCGTGCGGGTGCTGGTCGCCGGGCGCGATGTCCCGGGCTACGCCTCGCTGATGGTGGTGATCCTGTTCGCGTTCGCGCTTCAGATGGTCGCCCTGGGAATCCTCGGCGAGTACATCGGGCGCATGTACCAGGAGGTCAAAGGCCGGCCGATCTATGTGATCCGCGACCGCATCGGCTTCGACGGCTGATGGAACGTCACATCTACGAGCGGATGCGGGAGCTGCAGCAGGCGCACTGGTGGTTCGCCGCGCGCCGCGAGATCCTGGGGTCCGAGATCGAACGGCTTGCCCTGCCCCGACCCGCCCGGATCCTGGAGGTCGGCTGTGGCCCCGGCGGCAATCTGGACCTGCTGAAACGCTTCGGCGAGGTCCGGGCCGTCGAGCCGGACGCGCCATCGCGCGCCTATGCGGCCGAACAGTCGGGCGTCGTCGTCGAGGGCGGCCTCCTGCCGGACGGACTGCCCGAGCTCGGCGGGGCGTTCGACATGATCTGCGCCTTCGACGTCATCGAGCATGTCGACGACGACAGCGGCGCGGTGCGCGCCCTGGGAGACCGCCTGAAGCCCGGCGGCTACCTGGTGACCACTGTGCCCGCCTATGGCTGGCTGTGGAGCGCGCATGACGCCCAGCACCATCACAAGCGCCGCTACGGGCGTCGCGCCTATCGCAGTCTTTTCGAACGGGCGGGCCTGACGGTTCGGCGCGCGACCTATTTCAACACCGTGCTGTTCCCGCCGATCGCGGCGATCCGGCTGGCCCGCAAGGCCGCGCGGATCGAAGGCGGCGATGACGAGACGATGCCGCCGCCCGCCCTGAACGGCCTGCTGCGGCGGCTGTTCGCGAGCGAGGCGGCGATCCTGCGGGCGGGCGACCTGCCGTTCGGGGTGTCGATCCTGCTGATCGCCGAGCGCCCGGCTTGAACGCGTCGCCGCTGCGGCGGGAGGTCCCGCTGTTCGCCGTTGTAGGGGTCTGCGCGACCCTGACCCACGTCGCCGTGGCGATGGCGGCGCGCGAGCTGGCAGGGCTGGCGCCGCTGCACGCCAACCTCGCGGGCTATCTGCTGGCGGTCGGCGTGTCGTATCTGGGCAACGCGCGGCTGACCTTTCGGCGACCCGCGCTGGATGGGCCCCAGTTCGTTCGGTTTCTGGCGGTGTCGCTGCTGGGCCTGACGCTGACCCAGGGCCTGACCTGGGTGCTGGTGGAGCAGTGGGACTGGCCGTTCTGGGCGGGCCTCGCCGCCGTAGCGGTCTCCGTGCCGTCGCTGTCGTTCGGACTGAGCCGCGTCTGGGCGTTCCGCGGACGTCATTGATCCTGACGGTCGGGCTTCCCACATAGGGCATGTCCGGTCGAGTCGAGCCGATGCCGGGCGGTTCGACCGGAGAGTCGCTTCCAGCGAGGACTCTCTAGGAATGAATCGTAGTCTGATCTTCGACAGTCCCTTTCTCCTGGGCTTCGAGCACACGCGCGGCCTGATCGAGCGGGCGGCGAAAGCCGCGGCCGAGAGCTATCCGCCCTACAACGTCGAAGACCTGGGCGGAGGCGCGCTGCGCATCACCCTGGCCGTGGCGGGCTTCTCGCCCGACCAACTGAGCGTGACGGTCGAGGACCGCCAGCTGGTGGTGGCCGGCCGCCGCGAGGGTCCCCAAGGCAAGGCCGAGGACGCCTTCCTCCACCGCGGGATCGCCGCGCGGGGCTTCGTCAGAAGCTTCGTTCTGGCCGATGGCATGGTGGTGGACGGCGCGACACTTGAACACGGACTGCTGCACATCGACCTGGCGCGGCCCGAACCTGAGACGCGGGTGCAGTCGATCCCGATCCGCACGGCCGGATAGATTTGCCCAAGACGAACCGATCGGACCGCCGGAGACGCGGGGGTCCACATGAATGGAGGGCCGGCTGAACTCGCGGCCTTTCGGAGCGTTGAGTTTCACGGAGGTGGTCATGATGACACCGATACTGACGATGGAAGCCTTTGCCGCGCTGGGCGCGCCCAATCTGGTCTATGTCCGCCCGATCAAGGCGTCCGAGATCATCGCGCATACGCCGCCGGCCCAGATCCAGAGCTTCGAGCTGGACCCCGAACAGACGCTGTATGCGGTGCACCGCGCGGACGGCGAACGGCTGGCCGTCCTGACCGACAAGGATGCGGCCATGGCGGCCGCCCTGGCCCATGAACTGGCCCCGGTGTCGGTCCACTAGGACCGCCGACCGCCTTCAGCGCGTGACTTGGAAGAGGCCGGCGGAAACGTCGGCTTTTTTCGTGGGCGTCAGGCGGCGGGACGGGCCGAAAGGTCCTGGACCAGCAGGGCGTGCACTGCGTCCGCGCTGCGCGCCTTGCGGAGCTGCTCACGCAGGTCGCCCTGGCGCAACTGGCGCGACACCTTGGCCAGCGCGCGCAGGTGCTCGGCGCCGGCATTGCGGGGGGCGAAGAGCGCGAACAGCAGGTCGACCGGCTGGTCGTCGACGGACTCGAACTCCACCGGCTGCTCAAGCCGCACAAAGACGCCGCGCATACGTTCCAGGCCGTCCAGCCGGGCATGCGGCACCGCCACGCCGTGACCGACGCCCGTCGATCCCGCGGCCTCGCGCTCCAGGAGCGCGTCCAGGACGGCGGCGGGCTCGAGGCCGAAGTTGCGCGCCGCGATCTCGGCGATCACCGTCAGCGCCTTCTTCTTGTTGGCCGCGCCCACGCGCATGGAGATCGCGGTGCGATCCAGCAATTCACCGATGTTCATGGTCTTGTAGAACGAACCTCATCCGTACGGACCCGCCCCGGAGGGCGGGCCCCTACGGCCGCCAGCGATTAGTGGGCTGACCCCGAACCGTCCCCGTCAGAACCATTGCGGTTCCGGGTGCGCTCCGGATCAATCCAGCCGATGTTTCCATCGGGGCGGCGATATACCACCGAAAGTCCGCCGTGCGCGGCGTTTCGGAACACGATTGTTTGAGCTTCGGTCAGGTCCAGATCCATGACCGCCATAGAAACCGTCATCGAACGGATGGGGCGTTCGGTTTCGGCGATGATGATGGGCTCCCCGAAGGCCGGGGCGTCCTCGTCCTCCTCCAGGTCGTCGTCCGTGTCGGATGAGGCGATGACGAAATAGGCCGCGTTCTCGGCCTGCTTGGCCGCGACGGCCTGGGGATGGTGATCCTTCAGCCGGTTCTTGTAGCGACGGATCCGCTTGGACATCTTCGCCATGGCGGCGTCGAAGGCCAGGTGGGCGTCGCCCCCGACGCCCTGCGTCGTCAGCTGCTGCCCGGAGGCCAGGGTGACGGCGCAGTCGACCTTGAAGGCGCTTCCCTCTCGACTCACGACCACGTCGGCGCCGCCGCCGCCACGGTCGAAGTACTTCGCTATGCTGTTGGTGATTTCGTCGGAGACCCGCGATCGCAGAGCATCTCCGACATCGACGTGCTTGCCGGTGACTTGGACTTGCATGTGATGATGAACGCGCCGGGGGCCATTCGGTGTCAAGCGGGCGATATGACGCTCACCACGTGTAGGAACATCCTAACGACAATGTGAGCCGCCAGGACCAGGATCGAGGCGCTGGTGATGGCCAGGGCATAGCCGATCAGGGCGATCAGACCGTCCCGCTGGATCAGCGCGAAGGACAGGGCTGAGACCGCCATCGCCGGCAGGATGTTACCGCCAGGGATCGGCAGGATCAGCACGATCGCGAGCGCCGTACAGACCAGGCCCAGCAGGCGCTCGCCGAAATTGCCGAACAGAAAGACGAAGCGGGGTCGCGAGACGGCCTCGATGCGCCGCAGGATCGGGATGACCTTGGGCAGGGCCTTCCGCAGGTCGGACGTGGCCAGGGTCCGGGTCTTGACCCGCTCGGGCAGCCAAGGGACCCGCGAGCCGATGACCAGCTGCGGCGCCAGCAGAAGCAGGGGCGCCCCGAAGATGGTGGTCGCGCCGGGCGGGAGGGGCAGCGTGCAGGCGAGGCCGAAGATGAAGAGCAGCGCGCCGATGGCCCGGCCGCCGAACTTCTCCATGAGCTCCTGGATGGAGATCCGCGCCGCCGCGTGCTCGGCGATGTCGCCGAGGACGGCGGACAGCGGCAGCTCCTTCGCGGGGGGGTCTAGAGTCTCAATGGTTTCGGACATCTGCCATCCATCTGGCGCGTCCATCGGGGTTCGCCAAGGGCTGGAAGCGAATTCGGCCTAAGCCGGTTCCTTGAGCATCCGCCGCCGGTCGACGGACGAGGGAATGCGCATGGCTTCGCGGTACTTGGCGACGGTGCGGCGGGCGATGTCGACGCCGTCCGCCTTGAGGATTTCCACGATGCGGTCGTCGGAATGGACGTCGGCCTCGGTGAGCTCGGTCTCGATGAGCTTGCGGATCTTGTCGCGCACGCTTTCGGCCGAGTGGGCCTGGCCGCCCTCGGAAGAGGCGATGGCCGAGGTGAAGAAGAACTTCATCTCGAACAGGCCGCGGGGGGTCGAGATGTACTTGCCGGAGGTGACCCGGCTGACGGTGGATTCGTGCATGCCGATGGCGTCGGCGACGGTCTTCAGGTTCAGCGGTCGCAGGTGCTGCACGCCATAGGCCAGGAAGGCGTCCTGCTGGCGCACGATCTCGGACGAGACCTTCAGGATGGTGCGGGCCCGCTGGTCCAGGCTTTTCATCAGCCAGTTGGCCTGCGCGAGGCAGTCGGAGACGAAGGTCCGTTCCTGGTCCGTCTTGGACTGGCCGGAGACCCGGGCGTGATAGCGCTGGTCCAACAGCAGCCGCGGAAGGGTGTCGCTGTTCAGCTCGACATTCCAGAGGCCGCCGGGGCCTTCGCGGACGAAGACGTCGGGGGCCACCGCGGAGGCCGCCTCGCCGCCGGGGAACGCGGCGCCCGGCCGGGGCGTGAGACCGCGGATCTCGGCGACCATGTCGCGCAGATCCTCGTCGTCGACGCCGCAGATCTTCTTGAGGGCGGCCATGTCGCGGCGCGCCAACAGCGGGAGGTTGTCCAGCAGCGCGCCGATGGCCGGATCGTAGCGGTTCTGATCCTTCAGCTGGATCATCAGGCACTCGCGGACATCGCGGGCGGCGACGCCGACCGGATCGAAACCCTGGATCACCGACAGCACCCGCTCGACCAGATCGGCGTCGCAGCCCAGACGGGCGGCCACGTCATCGACCTCGGCGCGCAGGTAGCCGGCCTCGTCCACCGCATCGATCAGGACGCCGGCGATCACCGTCTCGACCGGCGAGAGGCCGGACGCCGAGAGTTGTTCCTGCAGGTGCTCGATCAGGGTCTTGTCGCGGGTCAGGGCGCTTTCGAAGCCCTCGCCGTCGTGGTCGAAACTGCCGCCGGACCCGGCGCGCGACCAGTCCACCGCGCCACCGACATCGGCGACTTCCGGCGCGTCCCCGGTGGCGCGCTCGCCGGGCGAGGCCTGATCGTGGGCGGCGTCCAGGTCGGCGCGCGCCTCGGCGTCGGCGGCGTGCTCGGCCGGCGCGGGCGCCTCGTCGTGCGGACCGTCGTCGGACTCGTTGTCGCGTTCGTCGCGCGCCAGCAGGGGGTTGCGTTCGAGCTCGGTCTCGACGAAGGCGTCGAGCTCGATATTCGACATCTGCAGCAGCTTGATCGCCTGCTGCAGCTGGGGGGTGATGACCAGCCCCTGTCCCTGCCGAATCTCAAGTCGTGCGCTCAGCGCCAACGAACCGCCTCCTGGCCTGTTTCTTGCTTCACAGGCTAGGGGGCCACTCCCCACTGACTAGTTAACGCCCGTCGTTTTATGCGGCGACCGGCGTGCGCAGGCTTGCGTCGAGGTCCCAGGCGAAGCCGGAATAGAACTGCGCCATGAGGCGATCCACATAGGCGACCAGGTTGCCGAAGCCCTCGGCGCGACGCCGAATCTCGCCCTCGAAGACCGGCGTCAGCACCCCGGCCAGGACCCCGAACACCGTCGCGTCGGCGCCGCAGGGGCGCGCGCCGAACAGGTACGGCTTGTCGCCCAGGATGGTCGAGATCGCGGCAAGAGACCGCACCGCCAGGGCCACGACCTCCAGCTCCGTATGGCGCCCGATGCCCACCGCCAGGACGTTGCGACGGACGTTCTCCAGCGCCGAGGCCCGAACGCTGGCCGGCGCGCCCTCGAAGAACTGGGCGGGTCCCTTGGCGAAGTTCTCGGGCTCGAGCCACCGCTCGGCGACCATGATCCAGCACAGCTGATTCTCGGCCATGCGCTCGATGGCCCAGGCCTGGGCCCGCTGGGCGGCGTCGAGACCCTCGTCGAAATCGACGCCATAGCTGCGCTCCAGGTACCCGCGGATGAAGGTCGAATCGGCGATGCGCAGTCCGCCGGCGTCGATGAACGGCAGCTGCCCCTTCGGCGATTCGTCGGGGCGCGCCCGGATCTTCCGATAGGCGAGACCCGCCATCTTCAGCTGCACCTCGGTCTTCATGACATAGGGGCTGATTTCCGGCAGGCCGAACCCTTCGCCGGCGCCATAGAGCGTAATCATCTGCGTCCTCCCGCGTTGACAGCGAGACCTTGGCAGGGCCTTGCTGACAGCATCCTGTCAGCAGAACGGTAAGCGAACATGCGCCGGGCCGATCGCCTGTTCCAGATCATCCAGATCCTGCGCCGCAGCCAGCGGCCGATCACC
>JAIXTR010000039.1 GCA_027483845.1 Caulobacteraceae bacterium
GGCGTCGACGTCTATTTCGAGAACGTCGGCGGTGCGGTCTTCCAGGGCGTCCTGCCGCTGTTCAACGCCGGCGCCCGGATGACGATCTGCGGCCTGATCGCCCACTACGGCGATGCGCCCGACGCCAATGCCGGCGCCGAGGAAAAGGCTGACGCTGAGGCCCGCGGCGTGCGCGTGCAGAACCTCTTCGTCGGCGACTATGTCGCGAGCCACCACGACGCCTTCCTGGCCGACATGGGACCGTGGGTCGCCGAGGGGAAAATCCGCTACCTTGAGGACATCCGAGAGGGCCTTGAGACCCTGCCCGCCGCCTTCGCCGAGATGCTGCAGGGCGGCAACTTCGGCAAGATGTTGGTCCGCGTCGGCGATGACCCGACGCTCGGCTGATGGACGAGGATGACGATACCTTCGCCCGGATCGCCTTCGAGGCGGAGGTGCTCCACTGGCGTGGCCCCGCGCCGTTCTTCTTTGCGCCGGTCCCCGCGAACCAGGTCGAGACGGTCCGGCAGGCCGCACGCGCCGCCAGCTACGGCTGGGGCGTTGTCCCCGTCGCGGCGCGGATCGGCGACGTCGATTTCGAGACGTCGCTGTTTCCCAAGGATAGCGGCTACCTGTTGCCGCTGAAGGACGCGGTGCGACGCAAAGCCGGCGTCACCGCCGGCGACACGATCGCGGTCGAGATGGCTGTCCGCCCGCGAAACGGACGACCACCCTCCGCCTGACGGGTCAGTCCCCGCTCACGACCGCCCGCTTCAGCAGGTCCAGCGCCGCCGCCGCGAAGGCGCGCATGTTGGCGGCGCGATCGGTCGATCCGGTCTCGATGGTCAGCACGGCCTCCACCGGTCCCGAGACCGCGACGCAGGTGTGTCCCGACGCATCGCCGTAGCCATTGCCGGTGGGTCCGGCCGCGCCCGTCTCGGAAAGCCCCCAGGTCGCCCCGAACCGCTCCACCTGGTTGCGGGCCAGGAGCAGCGCATAGGGCTCGCTGGCCGAGCGCATCCCCTCCAGCGCCTCGCGCGGAATGTCGGTCAGCAGCACACGGGCCTTGGGCGTGTAGACCACCGCCCCGCCCAGGTAATAGGCGCTGGCGCCGGGCACGCTGAGCAGCGCGGCCGAGATCAACCCGCCGGACGAGCTTTCCGCCACCGCGATCTTCTCGCCCCGCGCCTTCAGCGCCGCGCCGATCTCGGCCGCCAGGGTCTCAAGCTCGTCCATACCCGTCCTTCCAGAATGCCTGCTTGGCCAAACGCCTGTTCGGCGCCCATGATGGGGGCATTCAACGATAAAGTCATACCGCCTGGAGGATTTGATGGACGCCCAATCACAGTGGACCGGTCTCGACGCGGGCCGCCTCGAGCGCATCACCGATCACCTGGAGCGCAACTACATCGGGCCGGGCAAGATCGCGGGCTGCCAGGTCAGCGTCGCGCGCCATGGCCATCTCGCCTACTTCAAGTCGTTCGGCTCGATGGACCTTGAGCGGGGGAAGCCCACCCAGGACGACACCATCTACCGCATCTACTCCATGACCACGCCGATCACCTCGGTCGCGCTGATGACCCTGTACGAGCGGGGCTACTTCCAGCTCAACGATCCCGTCAGCCGCTACGTCCCGTCCTGGAAGAACCACCGCGTGTGGGTGTCGGGCGAAGGTGACGCCATGCAGACCGAGGCGCCCACGCGCCCGGTCACCTTCCGCGACGTGCTCAGCCACATGGCGGGCCTGACCTATGGCGGCGGCCTGCCCGGCATCGGCATCCAGCACCCGATCGACAAGATCTACCGCGAGCTCAAGATCCGCTCCGCAGGCAGCCAGGACACCATGATGGAGTTCATGGACAAGCTGAGCCGGGTGCCGCTCCGCTATCAGCCGGGGACGGCCTGGATGTACTCCCTGGCGACCGACGTCTGCGGGGCCCTGGTCGAGATCATCTCGGGCAAGCCGCTGGCCCAGTACCTGGACGAGGTCATCTTCCAGCCGCTCGGCATGACGGACACCGCCTTCTTCGTGGCGCCGGACAAGGTCGATCGTTTCGCCGCCAACTATCAGCGCGGCCCCGACAAGAAACTGAAGCTGATCGACGATCCGGCCACCAGCGGCTTCATCGCTGAGCCCGGCTTCAAGTCGGGCGGCGGCGGCCTGACCGGGACCAGCGCCGACTACCTGCGGTTCTGCGAAATGCTGCGCCGGGGCGGCGAGCTGGACGGCCACCGAATTCTTGGGCCGCGCACGCTCGAGATCATGCACATGAACCACCTGCCCGGCGGCAAGGATCTGACGCAGGTGGCTATCGGCGGCTTCTCCGAGACCGCCAACGAGGGCGTCGGTTTCGGCCTGGGCTTCGCCTCGACGATGGATCAGGTGGCCACGGGCAGCCTCGGGGCCGGCGACTACTACTGGGGTGGCGCCGCCTCGACGATCTTCTGGGTCGACCCGAAGGAGGACCTGTCGGTGGTCTTCATGACCCAGCTCATGCCGTCGGGCACCTTCAACTTCCGCGGCCAACTCAAGAGCATCGTCTATTCCTCGATCATCGACTGACGCACGCCGGCGCCCTGCTGACACGCCGCTGTCAGCAGGGTCCGGCTAAGTCCGTGTCCAGCAAGAGGATGCGGACATGGCCTACGACGCCCAGGACGACGGACGACGCGATTTCCATTTCCTCTACGGACGCTGGCGGGTCGAGCATCACCGGCTGCGCGAGCGGGGCGTCGGCAGCGACGACTGGGATGTCTTTCACAGCGACACCTTCTGCCAGGGGCTGATGGGCGGCCTGTGCAATGTGGATGAGAACGACTTCCACGATCGCGGCTTTCAGGGCCTGTCGTTTCGCGCCTTCAACATCGAAACCGGCCAGTGGGCGATTTATTGGGTCAACAGCACGACGGGGGCGTTGCAGGACCCGGTGCACGGCCGCTTCGAGAACGGGTCGGGCGCGTTCATCGGCGACCACCTGGACGACGAGCAGTGGGTGAAGGTGGTCTACCGCTGGCAGGACATCACGCCGGCGTCGGCGCGCTGGAGCCAGGCGTTTTCCTACGACGGCGGCCAGACGTGGGAGATCAACTGGGTGATGCTGTTCACCCGCGCCACCTGAGGTGACGCCCGCCGCCCCCAGGCGCGCCTGCCTCTGGACGACGGGGCAAGGCCGGCTTAAGTCGGTCGCATGCCGATGTCCCAGCCCGACCTGGAAGCCGCCCTGCGCGAGGGCTTTCCCGACGCCACGATCGAGATCGAGGATCTGGCCGGGGACGGCGATCACTACAAGGCGCGCATCGTCTCGGCCGCCTTCGCCGGTATGCCTCGCGTACGCCAGCACCAGCTCGTCTATGCCGCGCTGAAAGGCAAGATGGGCGGCGAGTTGCACGCCCTGGCGCTTGAAACCTCCGCGCCCGCCTGACGCGCTTGACCCTGGGGGTCCGCGTCCCTAGCTCTTAGCCGAAGATTTTGCGCCGAAAGGGCGACCCATGTCCGAAGCCGCCGCCGCCAACCCCGTCCACGACTGGA
>JAIXTR010000550.1 GCA_027483845.1 Caulobacteraceae bacterium
CCCCAGCTGTCCTTGTCGAGACGTTGCAGGGTGAAGACGCCGAGCTCCTCGATCTTGGTGGCCGGGATCAGCGCCTCCTCGCCGATGGCGTCGAAGGTACGGTGCAGGCCCTGAACGCCGACGGCGCCCTGCCAACCGTCGCGGTTCGGCTGCACCAGCTCGACCCGGCCCTCGTAGCCCTTGGACAGGAAGGTCGTGCCGGGCTCGTCACCCTCGAACTCGGTGTGCTTGTAGTCCGAGTAGCCGCCGGCGAACTTGAGGCTTTCGAACAGGCCCGACCCCAGGTCGAACCCGCCGCGGGTGTCGACGCGCGTCTGCTTCAGCCCGATGTGAACCTCTTCTTCCGCCGCGCTGCCGTAGCTGCTGTCGGTGTGCTTGATCGCCACCCCGCCCCAGCCCTGCTCGCCCACATAGGACAGGCCGCCGCCGATGGCGTCGAGGTCGACGTAGGTGTTCGGAACCCGGGTGCGCGATTTCGAAGGCGCCGGCAGGCCGTCGGCCGCGGCGAGCACATCCGAGATCGGGTCGACCGGAATCTCATAGTCGCCGCTGCGGCGGTGGGCGCCGTCCAGGGTCACCGTGAAGCCGCCACCGAAGCCCGCCGCCAGCGCGCCGGAGACCGCCTTGCCCTCGTCGCCTGTCGAATAGGAGGCCAGGGCCCGGCCATGCACGCCCTCGCGGTAGGTGGATGGAATCCGATTGTCAATGATGTTGACGATGCCGCCGATGGCCGAGCCGCCGTATGCGAGCGCCGACGGGCCGCGCAGAACTTCGATCCGTTCGGCCTCCTGCGGGTCGCTGGCCACCTGGTGGTCGGGCGACAGGCCCGAGGCGTCGATCATGCCGACGCCGTTGGTCAGCACCTGCACCCGAGGCCCAGACAGGCCACGGATCACAGGGCGGCTGGCGCCGGGGCCAAAAAACGAAGACCTGACGCCCGGCAGTCGCGCCAGCACGTCACCCAGGCCCGAGGATGGCGCGAGGTCAAGGTCCTCGCGCTTGACGACGTTGACGCTGGTGGTCGTGGAGTCGATCGAGACCACATACGGGGCGGCGGTGACTACTACCTCCGCCAGGTCCTTGCCGCCGCTGGCGTCGTCCGCCGCCTGGGCAGGGGGAGCGAGCAGCGCCAGAACGCCGGCGGCGGCAAAGAAGGTGACACGGGACATGAAACGCCTTTGGGAGGACGGGCTTGAACTTCGCGCCTAGTGTTATGAAATAACATAACCTGTCGTCAAGCGCGTTGCCGCAAGGCGCTGAAATGGGTTAGCTGCGGTCATGGCCGAAGGGTGTCACCACCACGAAGATCACGAGCACCACGGGCTGCGTGGCGCGTCGCTGGCGGGGGCGCTGACAGCAGCAGAAGCCCGCTGCGCCGAGACTCAGGATCGCCTGACCGCGCCGCGCCGTCGCGTGCTGGAACTTCTTCTCGCGGCGGACGCGCCCCTCAAGGCGTACGACCTGATCGCAGCCTATGGAGCCAGTGGCGAGCCGGCGAAGCCGCCCACCGTCTATCGGGCGCTGGAATTCCTGGAACGCCTGGGTTTTGCGCACCGCATCGAGAGCCTGAACGCCTATGTGCCCTGTCGCATCCAGGGCGGGCACGTCGCCGCCTTCCTGATCTGCGACTGCTGTGGCGAGGCGGCGGAGTTCGAGCCCGACTTCGGCCCGCAGCTCACCGCCGCCAAAGCCGCCGGCTACGAGGTGCGCCAGGTGACGCTCGAAGCCCGTGGCCTCTGTGCGGGATGCCGTCAGGCCTGATGCAAACCCCTCCCCGCCCGTCGGCGGGACAGGGAGGGGCGCCTAGGCTCAGTACCAGAAGACGTCGCGGACGACCTGGACGATACGGCCGCTGAACCGATCAATCAGCAGCGCGTCGGGGCCGGACCGGACCCAATCGAAACCGGGCGGCGGGAGCGGCAGGTCGTAGCGCCACGAGTCGGAAATCCAGTAGCCGTCGCCGAACCAGGTCCGCGGATAGAACTCCCCGAAGGACCAGGTGCGGAGGTAAAAGCCGCGCGGCGCCCGCCACGGATCGCGGTAGCGGTGCGAGCTGAAGTAGGACGGCGGATAACGGCCCCGCTCCCAACGCCGGTGGTCGTCCCGACGGCCGTCGCCGCGACGATCCCAGTCACGCCCGTTCGAGTCGCGCCCGCTCCAGTCCCGCCGGTCGCCGTCGCGCCGATCCCAGCCGCCACGGTCGTTGTCGCCACGACCGCTCCAGTCCCGGCGATCATTGTCACGTCCGCCGCCATCCCGACGATCGCCGCCGCCGCGGCGGTCGTCACGGGACTGTCCATCGTCGCGGGGTTGGCGGTCGGGCTGGCCGTATCGGCCATCGCCACGGAATCGCGCCCGATCGCTCGCCGGCGGGGCTTGGGGCGCGACCTGAGCCTGGGGCGCCTGCGGCGCTTCGACAGGGCGTGGGCTGAACTCACCGCCGCGACCGCCGTCGCGTTGCGGGCGATCGCCGCCCGACCCGTCGCGTTGGGGCCGGTCGCGCTGTTCGAGGCGCTCCTGCCGGTCGCCCCGCTCCGCGCGCTCACCCCGGGGCTGCGCCATCGCCGGCGCCGCCTGGGCCACGATCACGACGGCCAGAGCCGCCATTGCAATCTTCATCACCGTCAAATCCATGTTGGGTCGCGGAAGGCGGCCCGATTGTCCCTTGGATGACAGCTTGCGCAGATCATGGGTGAACCGCGCTTGAACGGCTCCGCTATGGCCGGTTAGTCAGGGCGACACGACGGAGGAAGCCGGCTTGCCCGCGACGCCCAACGACATCCTGGGATTCTGGCGAAACGCCGGCCCCAAGCAATGGTACGCCAGCAAACCCGCGTTCGACGATGCGATCCGGCTGAAATTCGAGCCCGTGCATCATGCGGCGGCGCGCGGCGAGTACGACAAGTGGGCCGCGACGCCTGACGGCGCCCTGGCGCTGCTGATCCTGTTGGACCAGTTTCCTCGCAACCTGTACCGCAAGTCGGCTCACGCCTTCGCCACAGACGCCAAGGCCCGCGTCATCGCCCGTGAGGCGGCGGAGAAAGGTTGGCATCTCGAGGTTGAGCCCGAGATGCGCCAATTCATGATGCTGCCTTTCGAGCACTCCGAAGACATCGCCGATCAGGACTATGGCCTGATCCTCGCCGAGGAGATCGGCGACGCGGAGGCGTTGAAATGGCTCCACGTCCACCGCGACATCATTGTGCGGTTCGGGCGCTTCCCCCACCGCAACCCGGCGCTGGGGCGCACGACCACTGCCGAGGAGCAGGCGTTCCTCGACGACGGCGGCTTTGGCGGCTGAGGCGGCCTATTCGGGCTTGGCTTCGGCCTTGATATCCTTCTCGGCCTTATCCCCGCCCTTGGCGGCGTTGGTCACGCACACCTTGCGCGGCATGCGCGAGCCGCTGGGCGTGGCCGTGTAGCAGGTCTTGCTGGCCTTGGGCTCGGCCGACTTGGCGGGCTTGGCCTCGGGGGTCCCGGCCTGGGTAGTCTCGGGGGCGGCGAACATGACCAGCGCCGCAAAAGCGGAAATCAGCATCAGGACATCCATCCTACATAAAAACTGGACGGCCACTTAGCGTTGCAGTGCGCTACGGCCAAGCCCGGAATCGACGGACGGTGGCTCCGTCCAGCCTTGTGGCCTGTGGATGACGCTGTATCGATCAGAATCGGCGATTTCCGAATCATCCGCCGCGGGCGAGGCTCACCACCGTATGAACGCGCACGTCACCATCGCTCCCACGTACACGGCCGGGCCGGATCATCCGGAACGCCAGTACCTGGACCTGCTCGCCGACATCCTGGCGAACGGCGTGGAACGCGGCGACCGCACAGGCACCGGGACCCTGGGGGTATTCGGCCGCCAGATGCGGTTCGACCTCGCGAAGGGCTTCCCGCTCCTCACCACCAAGAAGCTGCACCGCAAGTCCATCATCATTGAACTGCTGTGGTTCCTGCGCGGCGAAACCAATGTGCGCTGGCTGCAGAAGCGCGGCGTCACGATCTGGGACGAGTGGGCCGACGCCGAGGGCGAGCTCGGCCCCGTCTACGGCAAGCAGTGGCGATCCTGGACCGCGCCCGACGGCCGGGTGATCGATCAGATCAGCGCCCTGGTTCACGGCCTCAAGACCAACCCCAACAGTCGCCGTCATATCGTTTCGGCCTGGAACCCAGCCGAGGTCGAGGACATGGCGCTGCCGCCTTGCCACTGCCTGTTCCAATTCTACGTCGCGAACGGAAAGCTGAGCTGCCAGCTGTACCAGCGCTCGGCGGACGTGTTCCTGGGGGTGCCCTTCAACATTGCCAGCTACGCCCTGCTGACCCTGATGGTCGCGAAGGTCTGTGGCCTGGAACCCGGGGAGTTCGTGCACACCCTGGGCGACGCGCACCTCTATCTGAACCACTTGGATCAGGCGCGGTTACAACTGTCACGTGACCCGCGTCCCCTGCCGACGATGCATATCGCCGATAAGACCGACCTCTTTGACTTCGCGTTCGAGGATTTCAAGCTCGAGGGCTACGCGCCGCACCCCGCCATCTCGGCCCCGATCGCGGTCTAGCGATGACGTCGCCGCTGACCCTCCGGGAAGTCACCGAGGCCGCGTCGCAGATTTCCGACATCTATGCCGGCAAGTACGCCATCGCGCGCGACGACGACTGGTACATGCTCAAGCTCCAGGAGGAGCTGGGGGAACTGGCGCAGGCGCACCTGCGGCTCTCCAGCCGCGGACGCGGCGAGGCCTGCGAACACGACCGGGCCGACGAGGCCGCCGACGTCCTGTGCATGCTTCTGCTCTACTGCCGCCGCTTCGGCATCGACCCAGATGCCGCCGTCCGTCGGAAGTGGCTGCAGTGGCTGGAGCCAGCGGCTTAGACGCCTATTTTCTGACGAAAGCGCAGAGCTTCGCGCCGTCGGGGTCGCGGACGTAGGCGGCGTAGAACACCGGATCCATCCCCTCCCGGACGCCCGGCGGCCCGTCGCACGCGCCGCCGTTCGCCAGGGCGGCGGCGTGGAAGGCGTCGACAGCCCCGCGATCCTTGGCGCGGAACGCCAGCATCATCCCGTTGCCGCCGGTGGCGATCCCCTGGTCGAACGGGCGGGTCAGGAAGAACGGGGCGGGATCGCCCTCGCGGACGTAGCCGGTCCAGGTCGGGCTGGTGGTCGTGCGCTGGCCGTCCAGCGGCGCAAACACTGCGTCATAGAAGCGGATCGCGCGATCCATGTCGTTCACCCCGACGGTCGAATAGGCGATCATTCCCCGGTCCTCTCCCTGATGCTGGACGGGGACAATGGCGGCCCGCCCGCCTTCGCGCTAGATCATCGCCATGCCCCAGGTCATCCTCTCCGCCGGCCCCATCGCCCGCGCCCGCAACGGCGTCATCGGCCGCGAGGGCGAGTTGCCTTGGCGGCTGAAGTCCGACCTGGCGATCTTCCGGGCGATCACCATGGGCAAGCCGGTGATCATGGGCCGCAAGACCTGGGAGAGCCTGCCCAAGAAGCCGCTGGTCGGTCGGATGAACATCGTGCTCAGCAAGGACGGCTCGTTCGAGCCGCGGGGCGCGGTGGTGTGCGAAGACTTCGCCGAGGCGGTGTCGATGGCGAAGGAACAGGCCGAGGAAGACGGCGTCGGCGAGGTCTGTGTGATCGGTGGCGCTTCGCTGTTCGAGCTGGCCTTGCAGAAAGCCCGGCGGCTCTACCTGACCGAGGTGGACGCCGAGGTCGAGGGTGACGTCGTACTGAGCCCGATCGACGAAAGCCGCTGGACCGAGGTCCGGTCCGAGCGGCACGAGGCCTCCGAGGTGGACCAGTATCCCTTCACGGTGCGTGTCTTGGAGCGCCGCTGACGCAGCGTCATCGCTGTCCCCGCGCCGGACCCGCGCTATGGTCGGCGCAAATAGACAAAAGCGAGAGGGACGGACGCCATGGAACTGGAGCTGATTTGCGAAGGCCTGGAATTCCCGGAGGGGCCGATCGCCATGGCCGATGGATCGGTGATCCTGACCGAGATCAAGGGCCAGCGGCTGACGCGCGTCACGCCGGACGGCAAAAAGAGCTTGGTCGTCGAGACGGGCGGCGGTCCGAACGGCGCCGCGATCGGTCCGGACGGCGCGATCTGGATAACCAATAATGGCGGCAGCTTCGAGTGGCTGGACCAGGGCGGACTGACCATCCCCGGCCCGACGCCGGCCTCGCATACCGGCGGCTGCATCCAGCGCTTCGACCTCAAGACCCAGGAACTGACCACCGTCTATGACGCCTGCGACGGTCGCGGTCTGAGCGGCGCCGGCGACATCGTCTTCGACAAGGGGGGCGGCATGTGGTTCTCGGA
>JAIXTR010000318.1 GCA_027483845.1 Caulobacteraceae bacterium
CGGAGCTGGCGATGGCGTGGGCCGCCGCCTCGGCGTGGGCGTTGAAATAGATCCACCACATGGCGATCGCCGCTGTCAGCGCGGCCAGGAACGCGCCGATCGCCGCCGGGTCCGACGGATGCGCGGCGTAGGTCGAGCCTGTCACCAGGATCGACTCGCCCAGGCAGATGATGATGAACAGGCCGCACCGCTCGGCCATGTGGGCGCCCTCGACCGTCCACTCCGAGGTGGCGGCCCGCCCGAGCCCTGGCGTCCAGAAGCCGGAGGCCGGTCCCGCGTACTCGATGCCGAGCGCGATCGCCCACAGCGGCAGGCGCAGATCCGGCAAGGCGGCCCCGGCGATCCAGAAGATGGCCGACGTCGCCATCCAGCTGCTGATCCGGGCGAAGTTCCGACGTAGCGATGTGTCATCGCCGGCGGCCCACATCATGAACAGCGATCGGCCGACCTGCATGGTGGCGTAGGCGATGGCGAAGGGCATGGCGCGCGCGCCGAACGCCTCGGGCAGGGAGGTGGTCATGACCAGCCCCACGGCCATCAGGGCGAACAGCATCCCCCGCACCGCCGCGCGGTCCGGATCGAGCCAGTTGGTGATCCAGGCGGTGAACACCCACACCCACCACACCGCCAGCATAAGCATGCCCACGTGGAGCACGCCGGCCGCATCCCCGTGCGCCAGCAGGCTGTGGCTCAGCTGGGTGATCGCGAAGACGAAGACCAGGTCGAAGAATAGCTCGACGTTCGTCACGCGGGCGTGTCGCCCCGCAATCCGCTCGCGCAGCAAAGATCGGGTCATCGGGGCTCCATGGGAAATCGTAGCCTTCCGGGGCGCGCTTCGCCAACCTCGCTCAGCCGCTGAGTCGGTCGTGTTGTGGCGTTAAGCTGCGGGCAGGCTATATATGCTCAAGATGAGCATTAGTCCGGACGGGAGCTGTCGGTGACGAAGGCGTTCTACTCGATCCACGCGCACGGCTTCGTCCGCGCGGCGGTCTGCACGCCGGCCGTCCTGCCCGGCGACCCCGGCTTCAACGCCGCTGAGACCCTGCGCCTCGCCCGTGACGGCGACGCCCAGGGCTGCGACCTGATGCTGTTTCCGGAGCTCGGCCTGTCGGCCTACGCCATCGACGACCTGTTCCTGCAGGACGCGCTGCTGAAGCGGGTCGAGGCCGAGGTCGCCGCCCTGGCCGAGGCCAGCAAGACGCTGAAGTCCGTGCTGATCGTGGGCGCGCCGGTGGTCTGCGAGGGCCGGCTCTACAACGGCGCCATCGCCATCTCTCGCGGTCGCATCCTGGGCGTGACACCGAAGAGCTTCCTGCCCAACTATCGGGAATACTATGAGAAACGCTGGTTCGCGCCAGGCGTCGGCGTCACCGGCCTGACGATCGACTTCGCGGGGCAACAGGTCCCGTTCGGCACGGACCTAGTGTTCCAGGCCGACGATCTGGCCGACTTCATCTTCCACCTGGAGGTTTGTGAGGACTTCTGGGCGCCGCTGCCGCCCTCGACGGCGGGGGCCATGGCCGGGGCCCTGATCCTCTGCAACCTGTCGGCCTCCAACATCGTGGTGGGCAAGGCCGACGACCGCGAGGTGCTGTGCGCCAGCCAGTCGATGCGCTGCCAGGCCGCCTATCTCTACTCGGCGGCCGGACCGGGCGAGAGCACGACCGACCTCGCCTGGGACGGCCAGGCGTCGATCCACGAACTGGGCCGCCGGCTGGCCCAGACCGAGCGCTTCCCCACGGGTTCGCAGATGGCCGTGGCCGATATCGATGTCGGACGCCTGCGCCTGGAGCGGATGCGGACGCCGACCTTCAACGACGGCGCGGTCGCCGCTGGGCGACCGGAGACGACCTTCCGGCGGGTCCGCTTCGCGCACCGACCGCACATGGACGACGTGGGCCTGATCCGCCCGCTGGACCGTTTCCCGTTCGTGCCCGACGACCCCGCTCGCCTGGACCGGGACTGCTACGAGGCCTTCAACATCCAGGTCCAGGGCCTGATGAAGCGCATCCAGTCGACGAAGGCGAAGCACATCGTCATCGGCGTCTCCGGCGGACTGGACTCGACCCATGCCCTGATCGTCGCAGCCAAGGCGTTCGACGCCGTGGGGCTGCCGCGGGAGAACATCCTGGGCTTCACCCTGCCGGGGTTCGCCACCAGCGACGGCACAAAGGCCAACGCCTGGGCGCTGATGAACGGTTTGGGGATCACGGGCGCCGAGATCGATATCCAGCCGACCGCCCGGCTGATGCTGCAGGAGATTGGCCACCCCTTCGCGGACGGCGAGCCGGTCTACGACATCACCTTCGAGAACGTGCAGGCCGGCCTGCGCACCGACTACCTGTTCCGGCTGGCCAACCAGCGGAACGGCTTCGTCCTGGGCACCGGGGATCTGTCCGAGTTGGCCCTGGGCTGGTGCACCTACGGCGTCGGCGACCAGATGAGCCACTACAACGTCAACGGCGGCGTGGCGAAGACCCTGATCCAGCATCTGATCCGCTGGGTGGTGAAGACACGGCAGTTCGACGACGCGGCCGACGCGACCCTGCTGTCCATCCTGGGCACCGAGATCTCGCCCGAACTGGTCCCGGCGGACGCCACCGGGGCGATCCAGAGCACCCAGGCCAAGGTCGGCCCCTACGAGCTTCAGGACTTCAACCTCTTCCACATCACCCGCTTCGGCCTGGCGCCGTCCAAGGTGGCGTTCCTGGCCTGGCATGCGTGGCGCGATGTGGCGCAGGGCCACTGGCCCGAGAACTTCCCGGACGAGGCGCGCAACGCCTACGACCTGGCGACGATCAAGAAATGGCTCGGCGTCTTCCTGTTCCGCTTCTTCGAGATCAGCCAGTTCAAGCGCTCGGCCATGCCCAACGGCCCGAAGGTCATCTCCGGCGGCGCCCTCAGCCCGCGCGGCGACTGGCGCGCGCCCAGCGACGGCACGGCCCGGGTCTGGCTGGACGAACTGGACGCCAACGTCCCCTAGGCGCCCTTTCGCGCGGAGGTCCGGGGCAGGCCAGGCGCCGCCGCGCGCGTTGCGCTGGGCGCCGCCCGGCGGCGCGTCAGCCAACGGTAGGCCGGAACCACCCATTCGACCCAGTAGCCGAAGGGAACATCCTTATGGATGCGATGCAGCTCGTCCATGTCCGTCACCCCTTCAAGGCGATTGTCTGAGGGAGAAACTGCGCGCCGCGCTGCCGATGTTCAAAGCGGTCCTCCTGCTGTATGCATAAGGAAACCTTATGTCGGATCCGATCGCCAACATCGCGCTCAGCGCTATCCGCGTCTTCGAGGCCGCGGCCCGGCTGGGCAGCTTCACCCGCGCCGCCGAGGAGCTGGGCATGACCCAGGCCGCGGTCAGCTGGCAGGTGAAGGGCCTTGAGAAGCGCCTGGATCAGCCGCTGTTCCGCCGCCTGCCGCGCGAGGTCGCCCTGACGCCCGCGGGCGAGCGGCTCGCCCGTGCGGCGACCGAAGCGATGGTGGCGCTGCGCAACGCCGTCGCCGACATCGCCGACAGCGGGGCAGGGGTCCTTTCGATCACCGTCCTGCAGACCTTCGCCACCCAGTGGCTAGCTCCGCGCCTCGGCGCCTTTCAGGTCGATCATCCGCAGATCGCGGTGCGGCTGGATTCGGCGGCCCGGCTCGTGGACCTGCTGCACGACGATTTCGACGTCGGCCTTCGCACTGGCGACGATGGGGTCTGGCCAGGGCTGGAGGCGACGTTCCTCTTCCCGGCCGCCCAGACCGTGCTGGCGCCGCCGCAACTCATCGCCGGGCTAGGTCCAACGCCGACCCCGGCCGACCTCTTGGGCGTCGCGCGGGTCGGCTCCGCCGCGGAGTGGGCGGCTTGGTTCGCGGCAGCCGGCGTCGCCGCGGACGCGGAGCCC
>JAIXTR010000676.1 GCA_027483845.1 Caulobacteraceae bacterium
AGCGTTCAGGAGGCGATCGCCGCGGTCCGCGTCCACGCCCCCGCCTATGCGGTGTTGGACATGCGGCTCGAAGACGGTTCCGGGCTGAAGGTTGTCGAGGCGGTCCGCGATGCTCGCCCGGACGCCAAGATCATCATGCTGACCGGCTACGGCAACATCGCCACGGCGGTGCAGGCGGTGAAGGCTGGCGCCGTGGATTACCTGTCCAAGCCTGCCGACGCCGACGATGTCGTCCGCGCGCTGCTGGCCCGCGGCGACGCCGCGCCCGCGCCGCCGGACAATCCGATGAGCGCCGACCGCGTCCGCTGGGAGCACATCCAGCGGGTCTACGAGCTCTGCAATCACAACGTCTCGGAGACCGCACGGCGCCTCAACATGCACCGGCGGACGCTGCAGCGGATCCTCGCGAAGCGCGCGCCCCGGTAGGGCCCGAGCCAGACTCTAGAGGGTCGTCGCGGCCGCGCCCGCGGCCCGAAGCGCGGCCAGCCGCGCAAACGCCAGGGTGAGCGCCTTGCGGCGGGCCCCGGCCAGCGGCTCCAGCGAAGCCTCGCGCAGGATCGCGACGCCGAAGGCGTCGGCGATGATCAGACCGGGCTCCTCGGGCAGCGCCTCGCGCGGGAACTCTGGGGCGACGGCGAAGGCGAAGGCGTCGCAATAGGGCCGGTACTCGGGCCATTTCAGATCGACGCGAAAGTCCTCGATCCCCGACTTCACCTCGACGATGAAGATCTGCCCCTTCGGCCCCAGCGCCATCAGGTCGGCCCGCCGGCCGTTGGGCAGCGTCACCTCGCTCAATGGCGCGTAGCCCAGCGCCGTCAGCAGGCGCGCGGCGCCGCGGGTGACGGTGGCGGTGGTCTCGGGGCGCGAAAGGCTGACGAAAGCGACGTCCATGCCCGCACCTTGTTCCGCCTACGTTCCCCGCGCAAGACCTCCCGGTCAGCTCCGGGCCGGTGAAGGGAACTCCAGCCGGCCCACGTCGAAGCCCAGCTGGCGGATACGGGCCAGGGCCTGCGCCTTGATGGCGGCGGACAGCACCGGCTTTTGCGACATCAGCCACAGGTACTTGCCGTTCGCCGTGGCCAGCACCAGCCATCCCTGATCCGGCTTGTGAGCGACGACCACATAATCCTGGCTGACGACGCCGCCAAAGAAGCTCATCTTGAGCTTGGCGTTGGTTCGCGGATCCGAAACCGTGGCCTTGGCCTTCCAGGTCTTGAGCGCCCCATCGGACCCCGCCTTGCGACACGACTGAACGACGGCGAAGCCCGCAGCCTGGGGCGTCCAGTCCGACGCCCCCGCAAGGCAGCCGTTCTGGAGCGCGTTCGGAACGCGGGCCACCTCGTACCAGCGGCCCATCATCTGGGCGATCTCAATGCGGCCGGTCGGCTCTACGCCCGCGTTCGCCGCAGCGGGGAACAGCATCAGGCAGGCGGCCACGGCCGCGAGGGTGAGGCGATGGATCATGTTGCGGTGCAATATACGAAGGTTGCGCGGAGTTAAACGCCCGAAGGCGCGCGCTATACGGCCGCATGCCCGATGACCAAGTCCTGAACAGTTCGGTCAGGAGTGTTACGGCTCAGGTCAGCAAAACGCCCGCCGGATCTCCGGCGGGCGCGTCGCATCGGTTGGCCGGAAGGGCCTATTCCGCGGCGATCAGGATTTCCTTGGCCTTGTCGGCGAAGTTGATCTCCTGGAGGTAGCGGATGCCCTCTTCGGCGATGGCGTCGCCGACCATGGTGTCACCCTCGGCGCGCAGCTCCTCGATATCCACGTACATGGCGTAGAAGGCGCGGGTGCGCTCGGTGATGATTCCGGCGTTCAGCAGGGTCTTCACCAGCACGCGGAAGATGTTGGCCTGCTCCTTCATCCCCTCGCGGCGGGTCTCGTCGGTGATGATGGTGGCCAGTTCGGCGATCACGACGTCGGGGTCGAGGCCGAACTCTTCGTAGAGGCTGCGCTGCTGGGTCGGGCCCACCAGGTTGAACAACAGGGTCTGGAAGCACTGGGCGGCCCAGAGCTCGATGATCTCGTGCTCTTTCTCCGACAGGTGCGGGATGGTCCGGTCGGCCCAGATCTTCCCGAACTTGTGGTGGAAGGCCTCGTCGGTCATCACCAGCTGCATCAGCTTCTTGCAGAGCGGGTCGTTGGAAACCTTGAAGAAGGTGGCGAAGGCGCCCATCGCCAGGCCTTCGACCAGCATCTGCATGCCGATGATCTTCTTATAGACCTCCGGGCTGCCGATGATGTCGACCAGCAGGGCTTTCAGCGTCGGGCCGCACTCGACCGGCTTGCCCCAGCGGGCCTTGATGTACTTGGCGAAGGCCGTGACGTGGCGGGCTTCTTCGCGGGTCTGGTTGGCGGCGTACTCCTGTGCGCCCTGGTCCTTCAGCACGTGGCAGAGGCTGGCCGACAGGTTCAGCGCGCCCTGCTCGCCGTGCAGGATCGACGAGAACGAGCGAAGGGCGAACTGGTTGACGAACCGAACGCGGTCCTTGCGGTCGGACAGGCGGTCCGAGACGTACTTCGTCTGCAGGGACACCACCATGTCCTCCGGCAGGAGCATCTCGTTCTCCATGTCGAAGGGCTCGTCGAAGTCGATGTACTTCTTGTCGAGCGGATCCCAGAAGTGGTCGTGCGTCGCCGAGATGATCTTGTCGAACGCCGTTGAGCGGTTGCCGTAGCGGTCCAGCTCCAGCATCGACTCGAAGTCGTCGGGGGAGACGGCGTCGTAGATGATGTCCTTGGTAATGTTGCCGTCGGCGGCCATGGGAAATTCCTCACCTGTTCTTTCCCGGCACTCTGCGGTCGAAGCGGGGTTCAGTCAAGGAACGTGACGGGGGCGTCAACTTCTGCGGCGCAGGGGCAAGCCCGGCGCGATGGCCTACTCGGCCGCCGCCTCGATCGCGTCGATCTGCGGATCGGGCAGGCCGAAGTGGTGGCCGATCTCGTGAACCAGCACATGGGTGACCAGTTCCTCGAGCGTCACCTCGCCGTTCTCGGCCCACTCGTCCAGGATCGGCCGGCGGTACAGAAACACGCGGCTGGGCTCGCTGGCGGCGCCAAAGACCGAGCGGTCGGCGAGGCTGACGCCG
>JAIXTR010000489.1 GCA_027483845.1 Caulobacteraceae bacterium
CGCATTGCGGCCGAGCGCGCCACCAAGATCAGCGATCCGATCGAGCCGCCCCAGGGCTTGTTCGACGAGTTCTGCGCCCGCTTCCCCTACGAAGAGACCGAGGACCAGCTCAACGCTATCGGCGATGTTCTGGAAGACCTGGGGCAGGGGCGCCCGATGGACCGCCTCATCTGCGGCGACGTGGGCTTCGGCAAGACCGAGGTGGCTTTGCGCGCCGCCTTCGTGGTGGCCATGAGCGGCCAGCAGGTGGCGATCGTCGCCCCGACGACCCTGCTCGCGCGCCAGCACTTCAAGACCTTTTCGGAGCGCTTCGAGGGCTGGCCGGTCAAGGTCCGGCGCCTGTCGCGCCTCGTTCCGGCGAAGGAAGCCCAGGAGACTCGCGATGGTCTCGCCAACGGCGAGGTCGAGATCGTCGTCGGCACCCATGCGGTGCTGTCCAAGCAGGTGAGCTTCAAGAACCTCGGCCTGGTGATCGTCGACGAGGAGCAGCACTTCGGGGTGAAGCACAAGGAGAAGCTCAAGGAGCTTCGCGCCGACGTGCACATGCTGACGCTCACCGCCACGCCAATCCCGCGGACCTTGCAGATGTCGCTGAGCGGCATCCGCGAGATGTCGATCATCGCCACGCCGCCGGTCGATCGGCTAGCCGTGCGGACCTACATCACGCCCTGGGATCCGGTAGTGATGCGCGAGGCGCTGCTGCGCGAGAAGTACCGCGGCGGCCAGGCTTATTTCGTCGCCCCGCGGGTGAGCGACCTGCCGCAGCTTGAGCGGTTCCTGCGCGAGCAGGTGCCCGAGGTGAAGTTCGTGGTGGGCCATGGCCAGATGGCGCCCACTCAGCTCGAAGAGGTGATGACCGCGTTCTACGACGGCCAGTACGACGTGCTGCTGTCGACGACGATCGTGGAGAGCGGCCTGGATATACCCAGCGCCAATACGATGATCATCCACCGGGCCGACATGTTCGGTCTGGCCCAGATGTACCAGCTGCGGGGTCGGGTGGGACGGTCCAAGGCGCGCGCCTACGCCTATCTCACCACCCCCGCGGAGAAGCAGATCACCCTCTCGGCGGAGAAGCGGCTGAAGGTGCTGCAGTCCCTGGACAGCCTGGGGGCCGGCTTCCAGTTGGCCAGCCACGACCTCGACCAGCGCGGCGGCGGCAACCTGCTGGGCGACGAACAGTCCGGGCACATCCGCGAGATTGGCGTCGAGCTGTACCAGCAGATGCTCGAAGATGCGGTCACCGAGCTGCGGGCCCGTGTCGGCGTCGACGAAGTGGCGGACCGGGGTTGGTCGCCGCAGATCAACACGGGCGCCGCCGTGCTGATCCCGGACGCCTATGTGCCGGATCTGAACGTCCGGTTGGCGCTCTACCGCCGGATTTCCGACGCCGAGAAGGCCCAGGATCGCGAAGCCCTGGCCGCCGAACTGATCGACCGTTTCGGACCGCTGCCGCCCGAGGCCGATCAGCTGCTGAAGGTCGTGGCGATCAAGGGCCTCTGCCGCGAGGCCAATGTTTCGAAGATCGACGTGGGACCCAAAGGCGCCGTCGTGACGTTCCGCAACGACGAGTTCAAGAACCCCATGGCGCTCATCCAGTTCGTCGCGAAGAACCAAGTCGCCTGGCGCGTCCGCCCGGACAACAAGGTCGTCGTGAAGGGTGAATGGGAAACACCGAAGCAGCGCCTCGGCGCGGCGGAGAAGGTGCTGGCCGAACTGGCGAAGCTCGCCGCGCAGGCTTAGCAAATTTGGAACGGATCGCGCGCACCTTGCCGCGTCATCCGAGGAGACGATCGATGCGCCGCACTGTCCTGGCTATTGCCGCCGCCACCACGCTCGCCGGCCTGGCGCAGCCCGCCGCCGCGCAGGCCCCGACCGCCGACGCCTCGGATGTGCGTTGTGTGATGGTCCTGCAGGCGGTCAGCCGCGACCCGAAGCAACGGGACAATGCGGTGCGCGGGGTGTTCTTCTATCTCGGCAAGCTGGCGACGCGCGGTCCTGTCGCGCGCATCGAGGGGCTGATGCTGGCCGAGGGAAAGAAGATGTCGACGCCGCAGCAGGCGCAGACCGAGCTGACGCGGTGCGGCGCGGAGCTGTCGCAACGGAGCAACGAACTGCAGGCCGTCAACGCCAAGCTCGCCAAGCAATTCGGACCGCCGCCGGCAGCGGCGCCCGCGAAAAAGTAGCGCGGCTCAGGAAACGGCGCGCGCGGCGGCGATCATCCGCCTGGCGCGAATCCACCATTCGAGCCGCTGGGCCGACACCACGCCGACGGCCAACAGCAGGAAGCTGTCGGTCGCCTCGGCGGCCGTGAGATGCAGGACCGACGCCTCACCGGACACCGCGCCTTTCAACACGTAGCGCAGGGCGAAGATTCCCAGGATCAGCAGCATGCCCATCGGGGACACCTTGCTGGTCACCATGTGGGTTTGCGGGTCGATGGTGAAGCGGCTGGCCCGCCCCCGCCACCAGCCGAGCAGCGCCCCAATGCCGATCGCCGCAATATCCATGGCCAGACCAATCGGACTGGGCGGCGGGTTCTGGCTGAACGCCAAGATCGCCATCGCCATCACGATGACCGGCGAGATCCACAGGCGCTCGATGCGGAGTTTCCGCTCTCGGGCATTTCGAAGGATCGCGATTCCAACGATGATGATGGGGACCAGATAGGTCCAGTACCCCGCGCCGGCCGGCATGGCGCCAGGCGACAATTGCAGCATCAGCCCGCCTTTAGCGTATGGGCCATCGCGGCCGCCTGCTCCAAGGCATAGCCGACGCTCTCAGGCGACGCCACTTCGGCGACGCCAAGATCGAACTCCACGACAAACGGCGTGGCGCCTTGGCCCGCTTCGAAGGCCGTGCACCCGATCACAGCGGCGATGCGCTCACCGGCCGATCGCGCGGCGGGCAGGGGTGTCGCCGGCAGGGCCAGGGCGAAAACCTCGGGCGCAAGGCGCGCGGCCGTGTCCTCGACGCGCACCAGCCGGCCGATCATCGAACCAATCTGCGGGATGGCCCGCGCGACCCAGCCGCCCGCGCGTGGGGCCGCAAGATCGGCCTTCTCGGCGACCTTCAGCATGCAGACGCTGAGCGCCCGGTTCCGCTCGCGGGCGCTGCGCGCCAGGCGCATCAGGTGGGCTGCGAAGAGGTCGCGGGTAAAGAGACCGGTGGCGGCGTCCATGAGGCCGGAATTGCGCGCTTGGTCCAGCGCGCCGCGGACCGATTTCTGACGCCGGAACGCCCGGGCCAACTCGACGACCCGCAGGGCGGTCTCGCTCTCGGGTGTTTCGGGCGAGGCGACGTCCGAGATCCCGCGGTGATAGGCCTCGGCGGCGGTGATCGCCGACTCGGCGCGCATGTAGAGCAGGGCCGGCGTGTGATAGAGGCGCGTGTTCCGTCTCAGGCCGGCCGCAATGGACAGCGCCTCGTGCGGATTGTCCCCCGCCCAAAGCACCACGGCGTCGAACGGGCGCTCATGCAGATAGTCGAACGCCGTGAAGGCGGTGAACGCGCCGACGACTTCCGCCCCGTTTCGGGCCAAGGCGTTGGAGAGCGCCAGGAACTGTGGCGCCGGTTCGCCGATGGCGAGGACGCGGAAGGGGGTGGGGTCGGCATCTGGCGCTTCGAGGACGTGACTCCGCTCGGCGAACGTTTCGACCCGGACCTCGAACTCTTCCTCGGCGACCGCCGTCCGGACCAGGGATTCCAGCCGCATGGCAGCCTGAGCCGGGTGGACGGGCGCGGCGAGCGTCAGGTCGTAGCCGTGGTCGTTCTGAAAGGGATCTAGAGCGCCCATGGCCATGATCGGCATTCGGCGAGGATAGCAGGCGTCGCGAAGGCGATCGGCCAGGCCGACGGCGCTTTCGTCCATATCGGCCAAGTCCACGATGGCGGCCTGGATCTGGAGATCAGACAGGGCTGCGGCGGCCGCAGCTTCGCTCCGCGCGGTGACCGTGCGCCAGCCGAGACGGTCCAGCCCCTCAGCCAAGGGGCCAGCCGTGGAATCGTCGCGAGCGACAATCAGCACTCGCGCGTGGACCCCTAACGCCATATCCCCATCCAATCGCGCCCTGTTCTGTCCTAAGCACGGAATCGCATAGGGCAACACTGGTTGTTCCTACCTCCGCCCAGGTTGCGGAAGGGTTTCATTGTCGCAGGGGGACGCGCTTTGGCTACAGATCTGACGGGTACGGTGGCGGTGATCACCGGCGCAAGCGGCGGGCTCGGCGCGCATTTCGCGCGGCTGCTGGCCGCAAACGGGGCCGCGGTGGCCGTGACGGCGCGGCGCGTCGACAAGATTCAGGCGGTGGCGGACGAGATCACAGTCGGTGGGGGGCGCGCGATGGCGCTGGCGCTCGATGTCGCCGATGCTGCGGCCATCGGCCCTGTGCTGGACGCCGTGCAGGCCGAGCTGGGACCGATCGGCATCCTGGTCAACAACGCCGGGATCGGCGGCGACGGGCTGGCGCTGGACATCTCGATCGAGGACTTCGACGCAACCTTCAACGTCAACGTTCGCGGGACATTCTTCGCGGCGCGGGAAGCCGCCAAGCGGATGATCGCAGCCAAGGTCGAAGGCCGGATCGTCAATATCGCCTCCATCGCCAGCCACACCGTCCTGCCGGGCCTTTCCGCCTACTGCGGGTCGAAGGCGGCGGTCGCCATGCTGACCAAGAGTTTGGCGCGCGAATGGGCGCGACGGGGCATCGCGGTGAACGCGCTGGCCCCTGGCTACATCGAGACCGCGATCAACGACGCCTGGTGGCCGACCGAAGGGGGCCAGAAGCAGCTCAAGGGTTTTCCGCGGCGGCGTCTGATGGACGCGTCCGACCTCGACGAAGCGTTCCTGCTGCTGGCGGGCCCCGCGGCGCGCGCCATCACCGGCAGCCTCATCACGGTCGACGATGGCCAATCGCTTCCCGGCGGGGGGTGACCGCTTGGCTGACCGAGCGGCAACAGGCTTAGATCGCAGGGGAATCTAGGGAGGAAACGCATGCGCCAAGGCCCGCTCACCGGCCTGAAAATCGTCGAATTCGCCGGCATCGGCCCTGGCCCGTTCTGC
>JAIXTR010000396.1 GCA_027483845.1 Caulobacteraceae bacterium
GTCGCCGGACAACCGGTAGAACTCCACCACCTCGGGCATTGACGCCGCGGCGCCGGCGAAGGCGTCTAGCCAGGCCTGGTCGTGCCGGTTGGTGCGGACGGAAACGAAGACGGCGAGGCCCAGGTCCAGCTTGCTGCGATCCAGCAGGGCGACACGCTGTGTGATGATCCCGGCGTCGGTGAGGCGCTTGATCCGCTTCCAGCAGGGGGTCTGGGACAGGCCGACCCGCTGGGCCAGGTCGGCGATGGCGACGGTGGCGTCGCGCTGGAGCTCGCGCAGGATGCGGCGGTCGATGGCGTCGAGAACGATATCCATGGCGCGGGCCTTCGGGGAGAATGGGAATCTCTCCGGAGGGTGCGTCAGAGTTGGTTGACCTTCAATGTTCGCTGGGCGGAGGTCCGGCGACGAAGGGCGCGGGTTTGGCGAAGGGCACGATGACCAGGGCGGCGGCGAACATCAGGGCCATCAGCATGTAGGTGTCGGCGAAGGCCAGGGTGGCCGCCTCGCGCCCGACGATGCGGCCCAGCATCGCCTCGGCGGGCTGGAGCGCGCGGCTGCTGTCGGGCGTCCACTGGCCGGGCATCTGCGACAGCCCGCCCAGCATCTCCCGCGCCCGGTCCGGCTGCTCGCCCATGGCCGCGGAGAGACTGGCGGTATGCTCGCGGGTGAAGTCGATCAGCCAGGTGTTGACCACGGCGATGCCGACGGCGCCGCCCAGGTTGCGCATCAGGTTGAACAAACCCGAGGCGTAGCGCAGCTGCTCGGGCGGGACGCCGTTCAGCGCCATGCCGACGGCCGGCACGATGCACAGCAGCATGGCCAGGCCGCGCATCACCTGCGGCCAGAACAGCTCCCAGAAGCCCCATTCCGGCGTGATGTGGCTGAACATCCAGAGCGAGATCGCGAACATCGTGAACCCGACGGCGATCACATAGCGGGCGTCGACGAGGGTCGAGAGGCGCGCGGCGATGGGTGCGGTCACCGTCATGGCGATGCCGGTGACGAAGACCGTCAGGCCGATCTGCAGGCTGGAGAACTCGCGCACCCGGCCGAGGTAGACCGGGGTCAGGTAGGTCGCGGCATAGAGCCCGAAGCCAATGAAGACGTTGAGCACGCAGGCCATGGCGAAGGTCGGCCGCTTGAACGGTGTCAGCTTCACCACCGGCATGGTGGAGAAGAAGGTGCGCTCGAAGAAGACGACGGCGCCGACGAACGACAGCCAGGCGGCGGCCAGCACCTTCTCGTCGGTGAACCACTCGTGGCGGGGACCTTCCTCGAGCACGTACTGCAGGCCGCCCAGGAAGACCGCCAGGGACGCCACGTGCAACCAGTCGATCCGCTTGAGCATCTGCGGGCTGGCGCTGTCGACCTTGCCCAGGAGCGGGAAGAGGATCGTGACGGCGACGCCGGGAACGATGTTCATGAAGAACAGCCACCGCCAATCCCAGTACTCCGTGATCAGGCCGCCGACGCTGGGCCCGAGAGTGGGGGCCAGCGTCGAGACCATGCCGAGGATGGCGGGGATCATGGCCCGCTTGGGGCCGTCGAACATGGCGAAGCCGGTCGCGAAGACGAGAGGCACCATGGCCCCACCGGTGAACCCCTGGATGGCCCGGAAGACGATCATGGAGTTGATGTCCCAGGCCAGCCCGCAAAGCAGGCTGGAGAGCGTGAAGAGGCCGGCCGACAGTGTGAACAGCCAGCGGGTCGAGAGCGCCTGCGACAGGAAGGCGGCCAGGGGGATCATGACGATCTCGGCCATCAGATAGGCCGTCTGCACCCAGGCGATCTCGTCGGGGCCGGCGTTGAGACCGGCCTGGATGGAGTTGAGCGAGGCGGCGACGATCTGGATGTCAAGGAGGGCCATGAATTGGCCGAAGGCCATGATCGCGAAGATCACGAGCTTGCGCGTCTCGCTCAGGGCGGGCGGCGGGGCGGGGGGTGCGACTGTCATGGTCCTTGCGCTCCCGCGGTCGTTACATGATATTATGATCATCATATAAGTTGGGACAAGCCCATGCGATACAGCGACACGCACAAGCAGGAGACCCGCCAGAAGGTCGTGAAGGCGGCGGCGCGGTCGGTGCGGGCCAAGGGGCCGGAGGGCGTCAGCGTCGCCGAGGTCATGGCCGAGGCTGGGCTCACGCACGGGGGGTTCTACGCCCACTTCCCCAACAAGGAGGCGCTGGTCGCCGCTGCGATCGAGGAGGCGTTCGGCCAGAGCGCGCGACATTTCGGCCGGGTCACGGACGGCTTGAGCAAGGCCGAGGCCCTGGCGACCTTCGTGGATCTCTATGTGACGCCTGAGCATCGCGCCCACCCGGAACGGGGATGCCCCTTGGCGGGGCTGTCCAGCGAGCTACCGCGCCAGGGGCCGCCGGTGCGCGAGGCCTATGAGCGCGGCGTCCAGCGCCTGGTCGGCCGCATCGTGGGCTGGCTGCCGGACGGGATGGCGGACCGCGAGAGCCTAGCGGTGTCGCTGGTCGCGGAAATGGCCGGGATCGTCGCGCTGTCGCGAGCCATCGCCGACGACGATGAGGCTGAACGCATGCTGGCCGCCGCGCGCGGCCGGATCAAACATCGCATGGGGATCGTCCAATGAACGCCGTCGCACCCGATCTGTCGAAGATGACCGGGCTGGAGCAGCTCCAATACGCCTTCGATCCCGAGCGACCGGATCGCGCGCCCGGCATTGGGAAGACGCTGGGCTTCACCGTCGTCGAGATGGAGGAAGGCCGGGTCGTGTTCGGCGGCCATCCCGATGAGAGCGTCTACAATCCCATCGGCACGGTGCATGGCGGTTATGCAGCGACGCTCTTGGACAGCTGCGTCGGCTGCGCGGTCCACTCGGCGCTGAAGGCGGGGCAGGGCTATACGACCCTGGAGCTGAAGGTCGCCTACCACCGCGCCATGACCAAGGACACCGGCCCGGTTCGCGCGGAGGGCAAGGTGATCACGCTGGGCCGTCGCGCCGCGTTCGCCGAGGGCAGGCTGATCGATCTCGAAGGGCGGCTCTACGCGACGGCGACCTCGACCCTGCTGGTGTTCGACAGATGAAGATGGAAACCGTCGCCGAGGGCGCCCCCGTCCGGGCCAAGCGCCGGTTGCCGCCCCGTGGGGTGTTGATGCTGGCCGGGGCGCTGATCGTGGGGGCGGGCGGATACGCCTACATCCATTCGGCCAAAGGCTCGGCCACGACCGACAACGCCTATGTGAAGACCGACATGACGATCGTGGCCCCACGGGTGCGGGGCCACGTCGCCGAGGTGCTGGTGGCCGACAACCAGGCGGTCAAGGCCGGGCAGGTGCTGGTGCGGCTGGACCCGGCGGAGTATGCCGCGCGGGTCGCTGCGGCGCAGGGCGACCTGGCCATCGCCGAGGCTGCGATCGCCTCGGCCGAAGCGGCGCTCACTCGCCTGGGGTCGGAACAGGCCATGGCCCAGGCCGAGGTGCGGGAAGCCGAGACCGGCATCCGCGCCGCCGACGCCGAGGCGCTGCGGGCCAAGGCGGATTGGACGCGCTACGATGCCCTGCTGAAGACCGGCTATGCGCCGCGGCGCGACGCCGACCGGATCCAGACCCAGGCGGTCGCCGCCGCCGCCGCGGCGGACAAGACCCGAGCCAGTCTGGCCGTGAGCCGCAGCCAGGCCAGCGTCACGGCCAGCCGGCGCGGCGAGCTGATGGCCGCCATCGCCCAGGCGAAGGCCCAGCGCCAGAAGGCGGCCGCGGCCCTGGAGCTGGCCCGGCAGGATCAACAGCATGTGGAGATCCGCGCGCCGGTCGCCGGCGTGGTCGGCGACCGCCAGGCCAATGTGGGGGATTATGTGCAGCCGGGCTCGCGCCTGCTGGTCGTCAATCCGCTGGACCGTCTCTACATCACCGCCAACTTCAAGGAGACGCAGACCGCCCGGATGCTCAATGGCCAGGCGGCCAAGGTGAAGATCGACGCCCTGCCAGGCGTCGTGCTGAAGGCGCATGTGGAGAGCTTCGCGCCGGGCACCGGGTCGCAGTTCGCCCTGCTGCCGTTCGAGCCTGGCGTCGGCAATTTCACCAAGATCGTCCAGCGGGTGCCGGTGCGTCTGCGCTTCGATGCTGGCCAGCCCGAGGTGGCGAAGCTGCGGCCGGGCCTTTCAGCCAAGGTGACCGTGGCCCTGGACGGCGCATAGCAAATCTGAGCGCCGTCACAGACATTCAGGATATTCCTATCAGATAGATAGGAATAAAGTTCGGGCATGCCGGAAGCCCGCATCGAACTCGAACTGGACGATGGCGCCCTGGACGCCTTCGTCGCCTGTCCCGACAGCCCTGGTCGGAAGGCCCCGATTCTCCTGTTTTCCCGGGCCGAGGGGCTGACCCCGGCCCTGGAATCGATGGCTCGGCGACTTTCCGCTCACAATTATTTCGTTCTTGCCCCCGATCTCAGAGGACTTTCCGCCGACGATCGGCGGGACGCGGCCTGGACCAGTCTGGACCATCTGGCCGACGAGCGGCGGGTCGATGACACTCGCGTCGGCGCCCTGGGTTTCGGCGCCGGCGGCGACCTCGCCCTTACCCTTGCGGCAGGTCGATCGGAGCGGATCGCGGCCGTCGCCGCCTATGGCGGACAGGGTTTTCGAGCGCGTGCAGCGCTTGAAATCGCACAGAAGATCAATGGCTTGGTGCGGCTGGGCTATCCCGAGGCCACCGTGCCTGCACGGGCCGGACTGCTTGAGACGGCGTTGAGCCTCTCGGGCGTCCTGTTCGACATCGAGGTGTACCACGAGGCGCCCCGCTGGCCGGGGCTGCTTGACTTCTTCGCGCGCGGGTTGGGCGACGCCGGGCGCGACGATGGGGTGCGTGCAACCAATCCTGCGGGACAGGCGCTCAACCGCTAGATGACTGATGTGACGCATCTTCTGTAGCGTCAGACGCACGTCACGTTAGGATGCCCAAAGCGACTCGGTCCCGGCGGCCCCCGCCGAGATCTCGCGCCAACCATTTTAGCCGGGGGAGCCCATGGCCACGGAAAAGAAGACGAACGCACTGCAGAA
>JAIXTR010000535.1 GCA_027483845.1 Caulobacteraceae bacterium
CGAGAGCTTCGTGCCGACCGGGCGGAGCTTCCACGTCTATATCGACCCCTGCCGCGACATGCCGCCCGAGGCGCAGAAGGTGCACGGGCTGTCGGCCGACTTTCTGCGGGGCAAGCCGCGGTTCGAGCATCCCGAGGTTGTCGAGGGCTTCCTGGAATTCATCGGCGATGCGCCGCTGATCGCCCACAACGCCGCCTTCGACCGGGGCTTCATCAACTGGGAGCTGGCCAACTGCCGACGCGAGCACCTGCCCGAGAATCGGTGGATCGACACCCTGGCGCTGGCGAAGCAGCGGTTTCCGGGCATGCACAACTCGCTGGACGCGCTCTGTAAGCGCTTCAAGGTCTCGCTGAGCGAGCGGGAGAAGCACGGGGCCTTGATCGACGCCAAGCTGCTGGCGGCGGTCTATCTGGAATTGAAGGGCGGCCGCGAACGCCGGCTTGAGCTGTCGTCCGCGACCATGATCAACGCGGTCTCGGTGGCGTCGAAGACCGAATACGGCGCTCGGCCCAGGCCGCTCGCGCCGCGCTCCACCGAGGAGGAGCGTGCGACCCACGCCGCCTTCATCCGTGGCGTGGTGAAGAGTGACGATCTCTGGAGCAAGTTCGGGCTCTAGCCCAACATTTGCGAAATCAAATGTCGGGAACACGTCGCTCGCAAGGGTGATGGCTAGCGTCGGTCATCGGGGCGTTTCGCCCGCAGGACCGACGGATGTTTCCCCCACGTCTTCAGGCCCGCCGGCGCGGCGCCCCGACACCCCGCCTCTGCTTCCCGCTGATCGCCCAATGGCACCAGGCCCTCCATAGCCTGCCCATCGCCGCCGCCCTGTCCCGCAGGTCGGGCTTCGAAGTTCATGTGGCGGCGCCGGGCGCGACACTGGCGGCGGCCAAGGCGCTGGTGGCGACCCTGGGCGGCCGCGACGTGGTGTTCCACAACCTGTGGCCGACCTCGTTCCTGCGGGACAATCCGCCGAAGGTCGCGATGCTGGCCGGGGCCGCCCCCTGGCTGGCGGACTTCGCCGCGGTGGTCGCCCCAGAGCGCACCTCGCTGATGCTGAAGCGGTTCGGGATGAGGACGCCGAGGTTCATCCATTGCGATCATGGGGCCGGCGACCGGGCGGTGGGCTACGAGCCGCGCATCCGCCGGTTCGACGGCGTTCTGCTGGCGGGCGCCAAGCAGGAGGCGCGGATGCTGGCGGCGGGACTGATCACGCCGGGCCGCTACGCCATCGTGGGCTATCCCAAGTTCGACGCGGCCACGGCCAGCCGACCGCCCTGCCCGCCCCTGTTCGCGACCGCGCGTCCGACGGTGCTGTACAATCCCCATTTCCGGTCGGACCTGAGTTCCTGGCCGGCGTTCGGCGCGAAGGTGCTCGAGAGCTTCGCCGCCCAGGACCGCTACAACCTGATCTTCGCGCCGCATGTGCGGTTGGCCGCCGAACGCGCCGCCGAGCTGCGCGCCGTGGCCGCGCGCTATGCCGGGGCGCGCAACATCCACATCGACCTGGGCGGGCCGCGCTGCTGCGACATGACCTACACCGAGATGGCGGACGTCTATCTCGGGGACGTCAGCAGTCAGGTCTACGAGTTCCTGCGCCTGCCGCGGCCGTGCCTGTTCCTCAACGCCACGGGGCGGGACCGGACGGGGGACGAGAACTATGCGCACTGGGCGTTGGGGCCGGTGGAAACGTCGGCCGATGGTGTCGTCGCGGCGGTCTATCGCGCGCGAGCCTCGCATGCGGACTACCGACGGGCCCAGGCGGCGGCGTTCCGCCAGACCTTCGACCTGGATGGGCGGCCTTGCGCGGAGCGGGCGGCGGATGCGGTCGCGGGGATGATCGGTGTGGGGGCGCCCAATTGCTCCCCTTCGGGGGAGCTGTCGGCGCATGCCGACTGAGGGGGTCTTTCACGGCTGTCGAGGACCCCCTCCAGCACCCTTCGGGCGGTCCCCCCAGCGGGGGGAGGAATTTTTGCGCTTACCCCTTTCGGTAAAAGGCGCGGAGGTCGTCTGTGGCTTTTGGGCGGACGGGGATGTCTTCGTAGACGCCGTGGCCGACCGGATAGATGTGCGAAACCAGGCGGCCAGGTTCGAAGCCGGCGGCGGTCAGGGCCTTGAGCGGCGTGCGGTAAGGGACGATCAGGTCGTAGTAGCCCGCGACCAGCAGCACCCGGGGCCTGGACGGCAGGGTGCGCAGAATCTCCGGCGTGTAGGCGGGGCCGGTGAGGGTCTGGTCCCACCGGCGGTTGGCCTCCACCGGATCGCGGACGTAAGCGCCGGCGGGGGTGTAGCCCAGCTCGTCGGTGAGCAGGCCGACGATGGACGCGTGCAGGTCGTAGGCGTCGTTGCTGGTGACAACAGTGTCCTGCGCCGGAGGTGGGGGGACGCGGTGCTCGCGGCCGTCGCCGCCGCCCAGGCGCTCGCCCTTGTCGGCCAGCAGGCCCAGGCGGAACTGCTGCAGGGTGGGCGCGAGACGGGTTTCAACGATCGTCTGGCGGGGCAGGCCGGTGAAGCCCGTCACCTGATCGATGAGCGCGTCGGTGACCTCGCCCTTGGCCAGGGCCGCAGCGTAGGGGCCGTCGGCGAAGGCCTCTGCGGCGCGCACGACGGCGGCCAAGGGCTGGCGCGCGCGCAGGCCGCGACCGTAGAAATGGGCGACGGCGGCCAGGCTGGGCAGGGCCAGGACCGGGGCGGGCGGCGCGGGCGGACCGCCGCTGCCGAGGGTGGGTGAGATCAGCACGACGCCGGCCAGGCCCACGGGCTGGGGACGGGCGGCCAGGACCTTGGCGATCTGGCCGGCGCGCGTGCCGCCATAGCTCTCGCCGATGAGATAGACGGGCGAGCCCAGGCGGCCGTGATCGGCCAGCCAGCCGGCGATGAAGTCGGCGAAGGCGCGGCCATCCTGCTCGACGCCCCAGTACTCGGGCTTGGCGTCCTCGGTCAGGAAGCGGCTGTAGCCCGTGCCCGGCGCGTCGATGAACACCAGGTCGGTGACGTCGATGGGACTGTCGGGATTGGGCACGAAGGCATAGCGGCCGCCCGGCGCGGCGACGGTGATCTTGGGGGACAGGTGTTCGCGAAGGTGCCAGCTGGCCCCGCCCGGTCCGCCATTCCAGACGAAGCTGACCGGCCGCGTCGCCGGATCGGCGCCTTCGGCCAGGTAGGCGACCGAGAAGATGGTCGCCCGCCCCTGCCCCGCCGCGTTCCGCATCATCCGCTCACC
>JAIXTR010000515.1 GCA_027483845.1 Caulobacteraceae bacterium
CGCGCGCCTTGGCTCGGAAGGCGGCCTCTTGGGGGGTGTCTTCGAAATCCATGACGTGATCCTCAGGCGGCTTCGGTGTTGGCGCCGCGCAGGCGCTCGATCAGCAGGTCTTCCCAGGTCGACAGCGAGCCCAGCGCGAGCGCCAGGGCGTTGGACCGGCGGTAATACAGATGGCAGTCGAAGGCCCAGGTGAAGCCCATGCCGCCATGCGTCTGGATGTTGTTCTTGGCGCAGTGCTGGAAGGCCTGGGTCGCCGAGACCCGCGCCGTCGCCGCCGCCACCGGCAGCTCCGCCGCGCCGGAGGCCAGGGCCCAGGCGCCGTAGTAGCAGTTGGACCGGGCCAGGGTCGCGGAGACGTACATGTCGGCCAGCAGGTGCTTGATCGCCTGGAACGAGCCGATCGGGCGGCCGAACGCCATCCGCTCCAGCGCATAGTCGCGGGCCATCTCCAGCGCCCGGTCGGCGCCGCCCACCTGTTCGAAGGCCATCAGGATCGCCGCGCGGTCCTGGACCTGGGTGGCGATGTGCCAGCCCTCGCCCTCGCCGCCCAGCAGCTCGGCCGAGGCCCCTTCGAAGGTGATCTTCGCATAGCTCCGCGAAGGATCGATGGTGCTCAGGGTCTCCCGGGTCACACCCGACCCCGTGAGGTCGACGAGGAATAGGGAGATGGCGTTCTCGCCCCGCCCGCCGCCCGAGCGTGCGGCCACGATGGCGAAATCGGCGGCGTCGCCGTCTGCCACGGGCGACTTCACGCCCGACAGCCGGCCGCCCTGAACCGTGGCGTGCACCTTGTCGGCGGACGCCCGGCCCTGGCCCTCGACCAGTGCGAAGGTCCCCACCGCCTCGCCGCTGGCCAGCCTGGGGAGCCACTTGGCCTTCTGGGCCTCGGTCCCAGCCTGCAGCAGGAACTCCGCGGCGAGGTAGATCGCGGACGACACGGGCACAGGCGCGATCACCCGGCCAAGCTCCTCGGCGATCAGGCACAGCTCCAGGTGGCTCAGACCCATGCCGCCATATTCCTCGGGGATGGCCACCCCCAGCACCCCCAGCTCGGCCAGTCCGGCGTAGAGCGCCCGGTCATACGGCTCCGGGCCCTCGAGCACGGCGCGCACCGCGCTGGGCGGGCACTTCTCGGCCAGGAAGCGGCGGACCTGGTCCTGCAGCGCCTTCTGATCGTCGGAGAAATCAAGGTTCATGCGTCCTCCTCGCCGGCGCTCTTGGCCGGCTTCGAACACACTTCACACCCTTTGCCGCAACGGGAGCCAAGCGGCGACGCGTCAGATCCCGTCGGCGGCCGCCCGGCGGCGCGCGTTGAAGGCCGGGCAGTCCACCGGCTTGCCGCCACAACAGTCGTCCACCAAAAAATCCAGCAGTCCGCCCAGTTGGGCGAAGCCGGCGCTATAGATGATCGATCGCCCCTCGCGCCGGGAGACCGCCAGGCCCGCGTGGCTCAGCACCGACAGGTTGCTCGAGAGCGTGTTCTGCAACATGTCGAGGCGCCGTGCGATCTCGCCGGCCGCAATGCCGTTGGGGCCGGCCTGCACAAGCAACCGGAAGACGTGCAACCGCCGCTCATTCCCCAGAGCGGCGAGCGCATTGGCGGCGTCGGAAATTTCCATATATCGTCACCACTCGAATTGTCGTAGCGATCGGCAGGCACGCGCTCGCGCCTAATGATAGCGACTCTCAACTGGAAGCTTAACAGCGATGTGCGAACGTCGCGGGAAAACGGCATGGGCAATATGCAGAAGTTCGTTCTAGGCGCTTTGGCTGCCGCATCTGTGTGCGGGGCCTCCGCGCCGGCCTACGCCGCCGTCCAGACGTTCGATTTCATCGTCGTGGAGTCGGGCAAGGGTCTGGGTGTCACGCCGGGCGCGTTCGGTTCGGTGACCGTCACCGAAGACTCGGGCGACCTGCTGTTCAGCTACACCACCGGCGCCGGCTATCGGATTCATCAGGGCAACGGCAACCACGACGCCTTCAACTTCAGCCTGGCCGGCACACCGGTGGTGGCGATCACTGGCCTGCCGGCGAACTTCGCCCGCGAAGGCGGAGCGGGCCCGTTCAACGAGCCGCCCTTCGGCGACTTCGGCTATTCGATCACCTACAGCGGCAACCCGAACGTCCCGGGGAAGGGCTATGCGGACGGCTTTGGCGGGACCCTGACGTTCCGGGTTGACGCCGGCGCCACCGCGCTCAGCCTGGCAAGCCTGACCTCGCGCTCGGTGAACATCGGCGGCAACGCCTACAACGTGTTCTTCTCCAGCGACATCGTCGACGGTGACGGCGATACGGCCAATGTCGGCGCCGTGGCGCATCCCGTGACGGTCGTTCCCGAGCCCGCGACCTGGGCGCTGATGATCCTGGGCTTCGGCGCGGTCGGCGCAGCGATGCGGCGGCGTGGGACGGCCCTCGCCTAGGCTCGGCCTTTCCGGATCGATTGCGGAAAGCCCCGGCGTCGGCCGGGGCTTTTTCGTATCTAGGGCCGCGCCTGGCTCAAGCCGGCCCGGAACCCTATCGGCGGCTTGCGGTTCCTTCTCTCACGCGATGAGAACAAGGAAGCCCCCGATGATGCGAAACCTTCTGCTCGGCGCAGGCCTGAGCCTCGCCTGCGGCCTCGCGGCCAACGCCCAGACGCCGGGCGCCGCCGCCCCTGGGACGGTGAACCCACCGGCATCGCCGACTGCCGCACCGCCCGCGACGACGCCGCCGGCGATCGACGCCAACGCCACCACCTCGGCCTACAAGGTCGGCATGGCGATCAAGGACACGCAGGGCGCAGCCGTCGGCACGATCGCCCGGGTCATCCGCACGCCGGACGGCGCCACGACCATCTCGGCCAATGTGGACGGCCGGAACGTGAACCTGCCGGCCTCGGCCCTCACGCTGGGTGCGGACGGCGGCCCCGTCAGCACCATGAGCAAGGCCCAGATCACCGCCTCGACGGCGCCGCCCACCTAGCCTCGCGCGCCGCCCTGAACGAGAAAAGCCCCGGCCTTGCGGCCGGGGCTTTTTGCAGGTCGAGCCCGTTGGGGACTAGGCCAGAACCGCGTTGCGACGACGGATCATCGCGCCGGCCGCGCCGAAGCCCAGGATCATCATCGCCCAGGTCGCCGGTTCCGGCACCGCGGTGATCGTCGCCGCCAGGCCGTCGAACTCGAAGGCGTTGGTCGAACCGGTGCCGAAGACGATCGAGGTGACCTTGTCGCCGCCGAAATCGTAATAGATCCGGTAGCCCTTGGTCCGATCGCCGTCGCCCGCCACGCCCGGGCCCCAGATCTCATTGCCCGTCAGGGTCTGGCTGCCGCCGCCCAGGAAGTTGAAGGTGACGGTGTTATAATCGTCCGGCGAGCCCAGGTAGAAGCTGAAGTCGCTCAGCGCGAAGCCGTTCAGCGTCGAGAACGTGCCAACCGTGTTCGCCTGCACCGAGGCGTACTTGGTATCATCGCCATTGACGCTGCCATTGTACGGCGGCGAGGCCGTGTTAGGCGTCTGCAGCGGCCCCTGCAGGACATTGCCGACGTAGATGACATTCGGCGCGGCGATCGCGTCGAAGTCATAGATAATCTGCCCCTCGGACAGCGGGCCGAACAGATTGCCTTCTTCCTGGTTCGAGATCGTCACCAGCGCATTCGCCGACGAGGCGGCGAGCATAATTCCCAAGGCGGCTGAGGCCGCTGCGACCGTTTTCATGTTCATATGAGCACCCACATTCATCCCGCGGGCCGGGGGGCCACACGGGTATGCGTACCACCGTCATGCGAAGTCTCGCGGTGGTAAAGACAGATTCAACTCGCGGGCGAGTAAGGTTAAGGCGCGGTTATGATTGAACTCCGGACAAATCGTCGCGCGCCCCGCCCGGGCGCCGCCGGCGGCAGGCGTCGGAGCAGTAGCGGACCTCGTCCCAGACCTTGGCCCACTTCTTCCGCCAGGCGAACGGCCGCTGGCAGACGACGCAGACCTTGGTCGGCAGGTCCGACTTGGCGATCCCCTTTGGCATCAGAGACGGCCTTCGCGCATGGCGACGAGATGCGCCTGGGCCTGGTCGCGCAGCGCCGTCTGCCTGGCCTCGCCCATCTTGTCCCAGTTGGCGTAGACGTACGGCATCCGCGCGTTGCCGCCGAACCGCTCCCGATGCCGGGCGACGAAGTCCCAGTAGAGGGCGTTGAACGGGCAGGCCCCCTCGCCCACCGCCACCGTCGCATCATAGGCGCAGCCGCCGCAGAAGTTGCTCATCCGGCGGATATAGGCGCCGCTCGCCGCATAGGGCTTCGACGCCACCAGTCCCCCATCCGCATGCAGCGCCATCCCCAGGGTGTTGGGCAGTTCGACCCACTCATAGGCGTCGGCATAGACCGCCAGGTACCATTCGTGGACCTCGGCCGGATCCAGTCCCGCCAGCAGGGCGAAGTTGCCGGTGATCATCAGGCGCTGGATGTGGTGCGAATAGGCGTGGTCGTAGGTGTGGGCCAGGGCCTCGCGCACGCAGGCCATCCGCGTCTCGCCGCTCCAGTAGAACCAGGGCAGCGGCTCGTGGGCGTCCAGGGCGTTGCGGGTGGCGTAGTCCGGCATGAAGCGCCAGTAGATCCCGCGCACGAACTCCCGCCACCCGAGGATCTGGCGGATGAACCCCTCGGCGGCGTTCAACGGCGCCTGGCCCGCCCGATAGGCCGCCTCCGCCCTGCGGCACACCTCCAGCGGATAGAGCAGGCCCGCGTTGATATAGGCCGCCAGCAGCGAATGGCGCAGGTAGGGCTCGCCCGCCACCATGGCGTCCTGATAGTCGCCGAAGCCCGGCAGGATGTTGGCGATGAAGTGGTCCAGCTCGCGCAGGGCCTGGCGTCGCGTCACCGCGAAATGGAACGGCTCCAGCCGCCCATAGCCGTCCGGAAACCGCCGGCGCACCAACTCCAGCACTTCAAGCGTGATCGCGTCCTTGCGGAAGCTGATCCGGGGCGGCGAGGTCAGCCCGGCCTTCGGCGGCTTGCGGTTCTCGGCGTCGAAGTTCCAGCGGCCGCCCGTGGGCTTGCCGTCCGGCTCGATCAGGATGTCGTGCCGCCGGCGCATCTCCCGATAGAAGAACTCCATCCGCAGCTCGCGCCGCCCCTCCGCCCAGGCGTCGAAGGTCGCGTGGTCGCAGAGAAAGCGCGTGTCAGGCAGGATCTCCAGCGGCGCCCCTAGGGCCAGTCGCAGCGCCTCGAAGCCCTCCCGCAGCCGCCACTCGCCCGGCTCGGTGACCACCACTCGCGCGGGCTGCAACGTCTCGACCGCCCGCAGGATCTCGCCGTCCAGGCTCTGGGTGTTCTCCGGATCCTCCAGCGTCACATAGCGCACCGCATAGCCCGCCGCCCGCAGCGCCTCGGCGAAGTGGCGCATGGCCGAGAACAGGAAGGCGATCTTCTTCACGTGGTGGCGGACGTAGGTCGCCTCGGCCATCACCTCGGCGATCAGAAACACGTCGCGCGCCTTGTCGGCGCCGGCCACGACCTCCAGCCGCGTCGACAACTGGTCGCCCAGGATCACCCGCAGAACCGTCTCGGTCAAAACGTCTCCGGTTGGGTTGCGGCGGCTGGAGGACGCGGAAGGCTCGCTGGCAGCGTCCTCATCCCGGTCTTGGAGCGGCCGGGGGGAATCGAACCCCCGACATTCAGCTTGGGAAGCTGACGTTCTACCTCTGAACTACGGCCGCATTCCGCAGGAAAGACAGTCGACTAGCAATCTGGTTCGCGATGCGCCCTAAGGCGTTTTACAATCCATTTTACAGCCTCTGTTCCCGGCGGGTTCTCCAGTAGCGTCGGCTGCAGGTCGCGACAAGTGCTTTGGCATGGTCGCCAAAGCTGATGACCCCGCGACCGACGCATCACGCTGCAATCGGATTTGCCCCATGTGGTGACCGAGGAGTAGAACGATCAGGCCGGCGCCAAGGAAGGCAAGTGATAGACCGTTCAGCACGCGCCCGATCACGACGATCGGCTTGGTGCTCCTGATCCTGCCCTGGTGCTTTTTCAGTTGGTCAAGAGCCGCGCTGACTGCGGACAGCAGGCCGTCTCGAACCACTTTCGTTCCAACATCCTGCTGAGACCAATGTCTAATCAGTCCGACTGCCCGCGTGGTTTCGCTTTCTTCCCGACTTAGGCGCATCAATTCCCACCCAAGTGCCTGAGCTGAACTAACCCCAGACGCGATCCCGAAGGCAAAAAGGCTGAGGCAGGGGGTCAGCGCGCTCATGGCGCAGTCAGGAAACTCCACGTTTCCAATGATGCCTGCAACTGCGAGGAGCGCTGCGCCGTTGCCGGCGAGAGGTGCCCAGGTCAGCCGTTCCTCGATTTGTCTAAGAGCTTGCGCGCTGGGACTCGACTGCTGATCGAGAACTAGCCCTTCAATCTCGTAGAGCAATCCGCTGAGCTTGAGCTGAACGTCCGCTTTGGTGTCGTCGGGGTCGATAATCACGTGAGGCGTTCTGCTTTCTCAATCCGCGCCACGATTCCCTGGGCGATCCTGGTCCGGTCGACGTAGCGTTTGCGGATCGCGCGAATCCGCTCGGAGTCCCAGCCCATGACGTCAGCGACCTCTTCGTCGGTCAGCGGGACTTTGCAGAAGCCGGTGGCGGCCGTGCCGCGAAGGTCGTTGAAGTTCTTGTCCACGCGCGGGCCCGGGTCGACGTCGGCGGCGTAGGTCTTCGCGCCCTTGATCGAGCGAGGGTTTGCGGCGCGGTCCCAGGACGTGCCCAAGCCGCCTTCCGACCACTGGCCACGTGCGGAGACCAAGACATATGTACTCGGGATCTTCCGCGACTTGTTGAGCGTGCGCACCTGGCGCGCTTCGGCCGTCAGCGGCGTAGAAGTTTGTCGACGCGCCGCAGCGGTCGCATTCGGGTTGGAAGTTGACCAGGCTGTGGTCGGGGCCGTGGAACGCCAGCAGCTCGTTCACATCGACGTCGATGTTCTCCGCGCAGGCGTCGCAGCGTTGGCGAACACGCGTGCCGGCGTCAGCCATGCCGCCGAGCGTCGCCTGCCAAGCCAGCCAGTACGTCCGCCCGGTGCGCCGACCCATCTCAAGCCTCCCGGCTCTCGTTGGGGAATAGGGCCTGGACGTCGGCCGCGCTGACTGGCCGCCAACGCGGGTCGGTGATGACGACCCGGCCGTCGTCGCCAATAAACCCGTCGATCGGCACCAAGTGAGCCGTTGGCGGGATCGGCGGCGCGTTATTGTCGGTCGTGGTCATGGGCGGCACATAGGCCAAAGCCCCGCTCACCGACAAGCAGATGTTCCGGATATGTTCCAGCCCAGCGAGGGCAGTTGCACCCTTGATAAAGAGCCCGAGCCGAGACGGACTCGCGGCTCGCGCTACGGCTCTTTCTCCTGGCGCGTCCACAGAAAGAGACCCCAGCGCCCTGACTCCCGGCGCCAAGTTTTGATGGAGCGCGGATCTATGCCGCGAGCTTCAAACTCAGGCGGCAGGCGGCGCAGAAGGTCCTCTCGGCCCAATTCAAAGTGGTCCCACATCGTTTCCCAGAACTCTTCAAAGGGTATCGATGGGCTGTCCGAAAAAAGGTTCTCGGTAGGGCCTCGGTTGATGCGCTGGGTACTAGTGGTAAGCCAGTGCGTGCAGCCCACGAGATAGGCTCGGACGGGTGAGTATGTGGAATAAACCGCGAGCGCGAAGCGCCTGAAATTGATGAGCAGGCGGAATACTCCTGGCGGGGGAGGCGGCGGATCCCGCCGCAAGTCACATACCCAAACGGAGTAGTAAAGAGTGGTGCTCCATTGGTCGTAGGTAGCCAGTTGGAGCACCCTGTCCTTACTGCGTGGACTAGAAACCTGATGATCCGGAAAGAATCCTTGGCGGCTGGAGTAGACCAGCATGAACAGCTGGTCAGCTGAGTCTGCCACGTACAACATGTCCTCGATCAGCTTGCCCGCCTTGGTGCGGATCGTATGCTTGATCGTAGTGCCGCCGCTTCGATCGCTCGGGTGAACCGTGAAGTGGTTCTCGGCTAACTCGTGCTCGATTTCGTCTTGATCGGCGACGCCTTCATAGTCGGTCCTAATGATCACCAGCGAGCCATCCTGGCTTTCGCGAACCGAAAATAACTCGCGAAGCTTGTGCTCTGTGCTGACGACGAAGCGTGTCTTAGGTTTGGATCCCATAACCGATGGCCCCCCAAGGATGAGCCAGGCGCTCAAGAACGCTTGACGGCTTTCAGGCGAAAGCGCGCTTACGGCGCAGGATGGCGCCGGCGCTGCCGAGACCCAGGACTAGTAGGGCCCAAGTGGCAGGCTCTGGGACCGAGAGGCTGTAACTCGTGCCAACAAGGTCAGCGTACAGGGCGTCACGAAACCGCGGCTCGTTATAGAAGGCGTTGTCGAATCCGATGCTGAGAAACCCTGTAAGCTTTGTTTCAGGACCAATATGTAGATCTTTCGGGTAGGGCTTGCCTGGAACCCTAAGCCCAAGGGCATTCTCAATCGTAAAATCGAGCGTCAGAAACTGCTGCTGATAAACATCTATGAAGTTTTCTCCGGAATCATATACGTTATCCGAGTAGTAATGACCTCTTCCGATGTAGAATGCGCCGTCATCATAGTATCCGTAACTGTACGGTTCGTTTCTATAGACATAGTATTCCGCAGGTGAAACAGCAACTAACTTCGATGGAGGCTTGTATTCTATTGTTACGCCGCCAGTTGAAAACGTCCACGTGATAGCGTCGTCCGAAAGGATTTGATCATCGACGCGAAATGTTGACGTGAACAGTTGGCCACTCAGTTCACCTTGACCTCCAAGATAGCCGCGATCGTAGCCGCTAGCGATCACTCCGCTAATATTGAGCGTATAGACCGCCGCAGCAGCCGGTGTTGACAATAGAGCAACCAAAAATGCGGAAGCTAATCCCTTGATATTCACAGGTGCACCACCATCACTGAAATGTTTGTCTCTGCAGGGCGCGCGAAGGGTGCGCCGACTCGGACCGCTTTAAGACCTTCATCGGATGAGAAGGGGACAGACGGGTCAAGCCATAAATTGTGTAGAGCGATCACTACAACCGAGACGATACTGCTGAGGCTTACGCTTGCTACAGGGGTCTGCTTCTAATCGAAGAGTGGCAGGTAGGGCGTCAAAGGCCCCTGCGAAGCGTAGAAATTCGTCGGCCCGCTGCAGCGATCGCATTCTGGATACCAGCCAACTAGGCTGGCCTACCGGCGATGGTGGCGGCAGCGTCTGATCGGCCGTTTACAGCACACCGCTAAGCCCTTGAGTTAGTTAGGTGGAGTACCCGGTCAGTTTGCACCCAAGCCACTGAATTCGCAGCATGGTTGCGAGCTTGGGACGCTGACGTTCTACCTCTGAACTACGGCCGCAGCGGGCGCTTCATAGCGCGGACGAGGCGGTCAGGCCGCCTCGTCCTGGAAGATCTCCTCGATCCGGAGGTCGAAGAGCCGGGCGATCTTGAAGGCCAGCGGCAGCGAAGGATCGTACTTGCCGGTCTCCAGCGCATTGACGCTCTGGCGGGAGACGCCCAGCCGCTCGGCGAGGTCGCCCTGGCTCCAGTCGCGTTCGGCGCGCAGCACCTTGAGGCGGTTCTTCATGTCGCCACCCAGGCGATGACGGCGCCCAGGCAGTAGGCCGCGATCACGCTGGCCGACAGCACATAGAGGGCGGGAGAGCTGAGGCCG
>JAIXTR010000083.1 GCA_027483845.1 Caulobacteraceae bacterium
CCGGCCTTCTGCTTGTCCAGAAGCTTGCGCTTGCGGCTGGCGTCGCCGCCGTAGCACTTGGCCGTCACGTCCTTGCGCAGCGCCCGCACAGTCTCCCGCGCGATGATCCGGCCGCCGATGGCCGCCTGGATCGGGATCTGGAACATGTGCGGGTTGATGAGGTCCTTCATCTTCTCGACCATGCCGCGGCCACGGGTCTCGGCGCGATCGGCATGGACCAGCATCGACAGGGCGTCGACCGGTTCGGAGTTCACCAGGATCGACATCTTCACCAGGTTGCCGACCTTGTAGTCCTCGATCTGGTAGTCGAACGAGGCGTAGCCCTTCGAGATCGACTTCAGGCGGTCGTAGAAGTCGAACACCACCTCGTTCAGCGGCAAGTCGTAGACCACCAGGGCGCGGGAGCCGACGTAGCTGAGCTCGCGCTGCGAGCCGCGGCGGTCCTGGCAGAGCTTGATCACCGAGCCGAGGTATTCGTCCGGCGTCAGGATGGTCGCCTTGATCCAGGGTTCGGCGATGGTGGCGATCTTCACCGGATCGGGCAGGTCGGCGGGATTGTGCAGTTCGATCTCGGAGCCGTCGTTCAGGCCGATCTTGTAGATGACGCTGGGCGCCGTCGCGATCAGGTCGAGGTCGAACTCGCGGCTCAGGCGCTCCTGGATGATCTCCAGGTGCAGCAGGCCCAGGAACCCGCAACGGAAGCCGAAGCCCAGGGCCGCGCTGGTTTCCATCTCATAGCTGAACGAGGCGTCGTTCAGGCGCAGGCGGCCGATGGCGGCGCGGAGATCCTCGAAGTCGGCCGCGTCCACCGGGAACAGACCGCAGAACACCACGGGCTGGACGTCGCGGAAGCCCGGCAGGGCCTCGGCGGCCGGCTTCTTCTCGTCGGTGATGGTGTCGCCGACGGCGGCGTGGGCGACTTCCTTGATCTGGGCGGTGATGAAGCCGATCTCGCCCGGACCCAGGCTTTCGACCTCGGTGCGCTTGGGGTTGAAGACGCCGATCCGGTCGATCAGGTGCGTCGAGCCCTGCTGCATCATCTTCACGCGCTGGCCGGAGCGGAGCGTGCCGTCGATGACGCGCACCAGCACCACCACGCCGAGGTAGGCGTCGTACCAGGCGTCGACCAGCAGGGCCTTCAGCGGCGCGTCGGCGTCGCCCTTCGGCGCGGGAAGCCGGGTGACGATGGCCTCCAGCAGCTCATGGATGCCGGCGCCGGTCTTGGCCGAGGTCAGGATGGCGTCCGAGGCGTCCAGGCCGATGACGTCCTCGATCTGCTGGCGAATGCGGTCGGGTTCCGCGGCGGGCAGGTCGATCTTGTTCAGGACCGGGACGATCTCGTGGTTGTTGTCGATGGCCTGATAGACGTTGGCCAGGGTCTGCGCCTCGACGCCCTGACTGGCGTCGACCACCAGGATCGAGCCCTCGCAGGCGGCCAGGCTGCGCGAGACCTCGTAGGCGAAGTCGACGTGCCCGGGGGTGTCCATCAGGTTGAGGACATAATCCTCGCCGTCGTCGGCGCGGTAGGACAGCCGCACGGTCTGGGCCTTGATGGTGATCCCGCGCTCGCGCTCGATCTCCATGTTGTCGAGCACCTGCTCGGTCATCTCGCGCTTGGTCAGCGCGCCAGTCTCCTGGATCAGGCGGTCCGATAGCGTCGACTTGCCGTGGTCGATGTGGGCGACGATCGAGAAGTTGCGGATGCGGGACAGAGGCGTGGTCATTGTGGCGTGCGTCTACCACATCTCGCGGCGCAACAAAGCGCGGCGCCTTATCGCCCGGCCAACGTGGTTAATCCCGCGTTAAGGGGACCCCCCGCATCCAGGGTGCGGGCGGGCGCCCTGATTCACACATTCGGAGGCGAAGAACCGCCATGGATCGACGCAAACTGCTGGCTTCCGGCCTTGTCACCCTGACGGCGCCGTCGCTGATCCTGCCCACGACGGCGCAGGCGCAACAGCCCACCCAGCTTCCGCCGGCCGAAGCCCCGCCGCCGCCGAACTCGCAGCCGTCATACCAGACGGCCGGGCCTGCGACCTACAGCCAGGACGAGATCGTCAACAACGTCTCCGATTTCATGGGCGTCACGGCCGAGGCCGCGGGCGCCGCCGTCGAGCGGCTGTTCGCGAACAACGGGCGGCCGACCGCCTATATCGCGGGCGAGGAGGGCTCGGGGTCCTTCGTGCTGGGCCTGCGCTACGGGCGCGGCCTGATGTACATGAAGGACCGCCAGCCGATGGAGGTCTTCTGGCAGGGCCCGTCGATCGGCTGGGACTGGGGCGGCAACGCCAGCCGGGTCTTTACCCTCTGCTACAACCTGCAGGTCCCCGAGCTGATCTTCCAGCGCTTCCCGGGCGTCGAGGGCACCGCCTACCTGGTGGGCGGCCTGGGCGTGAACTACCAGCGGGCCGAGGACATCACCCTGGCCCCGATCCGCGCCGGCGTGGGCCTGCGACTGGGCGCCAACATCGGCTACCTGGCCTACACCCGGAAGCGGAACATCCTGCCGTTCTAAGCGGCGGGGCCGTCACGACTTCTGAGTCTTGCCGACCAGCCAGTCCATCAGGGCCAGCAGAACGCCGGACACGACGAACACCAGGTGGATGCCCACCAGCCACGCCAGATGGCGGTCGGAGATGTCTCGGCCTTCCGCCAGCTCCATGAACGCCTTCAGCAGGGCGATCGCGCTGATCGCGACGATGGACGCCACCAGCTTCAGCTTGAGGCCGGAGAAATC
>JAIXTR010000564.1 GCA_027483845.1 Caulobacteraceae bacterium
ACGAGATCATGCGGGTTGGGCTGACATTGGTAGAGGATCGATTTTCTGGGAAAGTCCCGGTGCTGTGGCGGGCCGTCACCCTCGCGCAGAACAAGCTCGCGCTCGTACCCGGAGAGATCGGCGCCCCCTACCGGCTCCTGAGGGAAGCGCTCAGGGAAAACGACCAAGGCGAACCCTAGCCGTCGCCTTCCTCACCGACATTCCTCGGACTGAGTACAAGTTCTGTAGAAGCTTTAAAGGCGTTGTGCCGCTGGCTCAGACCAGCGGCACTCGCTTAGCGGCGCGGATGCGGAACCGGTCTCGGCTTCCTAAACGCGCCTCGCTTTTGGTGAGGGAGAACAAGCGGCTTTCGCCGGTTTTCCCGGCCAAGCAGTTTCATCTCAGCCCTTTCCGCGAAGGGTTGATTGTCTGGCCGGAAGCCTTAGGTTCTTCGTTGTCTAGACGAGTTGGATACCTAGGTTTCCGACCGGTGATCGGCCCCGCTTCGGTGGGGCCTTTTGCGTTTAGCTACATGTAAGGCGCTCTCCTGCTGATCGGTGCCGAATCGGGCGCTAGCGGCCGTCCGTGCCGTTTCGACACATCCTTCATGCCGACTTGCGACGCCGCTCGTCAACGCAGTTTTCGCCCTGGCCTCGAAATAGTGCGCGGGAGCATCCGAATATCGGGGGAGCTGTCCCCCTAATACACACCCAATCACCGGCGATTACGATGACCCCTTGGCCAACCTAATGCGTTCTTTTACGACCAATACGCCCGCGACTTTCTATCCGACTTGATCATCAACGTGACGATGATGGTGTCGAATACGTTTTTGGCCCTGTTGAAGAGTACATTTCAATCTACGAAGCCGAGTTAGTACGCAACTCTGCGTTTGACACGTTGGGCAAGTACGTTGGCGAACACGGCTTGAAGCACCGTACTCGTCGATAAAGGCTTCGTTGAACATCGGTTCAAGCTAGCCATCACCGTCCTCACCGACATTCCTCCGCACCCTGCGGCGCGGTCGTGGGGGATCGTTGGGCGGGCCGTGGTGGCGGCGCAGCGCGTTGATGATGCGTTCAACCGCAACACCGGTGACGGTGATGAGGGTTGCGGCAGCGCCAAGAGTTTCTGGATCGAAGGTCACTGTCAGATTCGCCCATTTAGAAACGTTAGGGCGTCTGTTCCTTCAGGTTTGAATCCGTGGTGATTCCACTGGAGCCGTCAACCCAAACAATTCGCGCCGATGTCAGATAAATCGGATGACTTGCTGGGTACCCTTTTCAGTCCCAGGCAAAAGACCTCAGTGAGGACTCTCGATGATCAGGCGCGTTTGAGGTCTCAGATTTCGAGAGACATCGCGCTGCAGGAGCTAACGACAGACTGTCGCGATCGATGTCAAACACGCCTTAGGGTTCGGCATCTCGCGCACATACTCTGAGAAGGTCAGCGTGAAGTGTGTGGCCGCCGTGACCCCGTCGAAACGGATTAGCGTATCGGGATCACAACGCCGCTCGGTGCATGACCAGAGTTCATAGCCGTACTCATGCTCGCGCAGCCACGACGCGATCTCACGCATCACCGGGTGTAGGAGGAACGGACCTCGTTCGTGCACGACGCCAACGTTGAACATCACATCGCGTCCGCTGATGGGGACGATCATCGTAGCGTTCTGAGTTCGAGCGAGAACGACGCCGCATAGGCTGATCTCAAAGTCAGCCCTGACGACTTCCAACACGCCCAGCGCCCGCATCTCCGTCAGAGCTTCAAGTTCGATTAGACGTTCGAACTCTATCTGGCGCTGCCGCGCGAGAAGGCGTTCCCGGACATCTTCTGCCGTGACGAGGCGCATCACGCGGCCAACAGTCGGCTAAGAGCGGCGCGCACTTCAGATATTGGCCTCGCCTTCGGCCCCAAGGCTTCTAAGCGAGCCTGTTTGGCGAGCTTTCGAGCCCCAGAGACACCGCGCCGAGTTAGGACCTCGACTGGTGCATAACGCGCCCCAGCAAACGGTCCGCCCTCTAGGCTATCCCACAGTGTCGCATTGATGAGGAGGATATGACGGGCATCCTCCCGTCCCCGGAAGCCAAGATTGCGTCCAGCCGACTGGTTGAACTCGTCGATGTGACGCGTCCGCACGAGGTCGGTTCTGCCGGTCCACGCGTTGAGGGCCTGATAGTACTCGAACTGTTCGGGCGGCATCATCGTCATCGTCTGAATGACGTCTTCGCCGATGTAGCTGTTTGAACCCTTCGCCGCCGCGTGGGTCCGCGTATTGGTCACGGCTGCCGCCTTGTTCGAGATGGCGTGTAGGGTGCGACCGCATTCAGTGAGGTGGCTTGCCTGCCAATCGCGGACAAGCTCAGCAAGGCGGTCGGCGCGGACTTCGTTGCTGACGTGGGTCTCCACAGAATCCCGCTGAATCAGTGGGGTGTCGAGTTCGGTGACCGTCCAGCGCCCAATACGACGCGCCAACCACGTCGGCACCATTTCCGTTGTGAGCACCAGCACGCGGAACGCCGTCTCGAACGGCCAGGGCTTGACGTGGATAGCCCACTCCCTTCCCGCCGTGGCCTCGTAGATGTCGGGGTGGGCCGTCTGTGTCCGCGCGTCGATGCGAGGTTTCCGGCGCCCATACTCAGCGTTGTCCCCGGTCGTCACAAAGTCCCAGGTCTGGGCTTCAGCAATCTCACGCACAGTGTCGAACTTCAGCGGCGTGGGCGGCGGCTGAGACGCGGCATAGCTTGTGAAGGCGGTCAATTGGGCGGTGAGGTCAGCCGAGGACCAAGAAGGCACGGTCGCCTTCATGCCCTCGACCCAGCGAAGGGTCTCGGCCGGAATGGCGCGGACGAGGTTCTCCGCTGACACCTCGTCATGGATGAGCAGCCCGAGGTCCGTCCGATCCCGGCAGGTCTGATGCCGTAGAGCCCGTTCCTGCGGGGTCTCGCCGCACGGCTCTCGCCAATGCGCGGGGCAGAACATCAGCCGTGTCGCAGAGTTCTTCTGCCAACCGTGGGCCACGTCATGCACGGTAAAGAGCACGGGCTGGCACCGCCCGATCTCACGCTGAAGCTGGGCGTGAAACGCTCGCATTTCCCCAATAACCTGGGGCTGCAACGCCTGAATGGCAGCCAGCCGCGAGGCGTAGCCCTTCTTCGCCGCCTCACCGGTGGAGATCGTGGCAATCCTGATCCGCGCACAGATGTTGGCGTAGAGGCGCGAAAAGCTTGGCAGGACCACGGCCTTTAGGATGTCAGGGGAATCCACGTTGTAAGGATTGTTCTCGCCGTTGAACTCGCGCGCCTTTTCCTCCGCGAGGCCATAGGTGGGGAACGCGTACATGATCAGGCTCGGGCGACGGTCACGTCTGAGACGCGTCCAATACCCGCGCGTCTTCGCGATGAGGCTGCGCGTCTTGCTGACGCCCTCAGGCGCCATCACGAGATGGGTTGATCGATGTGTCCACCCGTCGAGCATGAGGTCGTCGAAGGTGTCTGATATCGCCGTCGTGGCTGACGCGTAGTCGCGGGCATTTCTGGCGAACGCGTCCTCGACCGCCGATCTCGAACGGCCAGAGAATGGCCCTTCAACGATGATTTCGTAGTCTGCCGTCCATCGCTCGATCATCTCACCGAGGGCGCGCGGAAGGCGGGGCATCTTTCGGCCAAGTCCATCGGCCGAGTTCGTCAGCGCAAACGGGTTGTCACCGCAAATCATGACCGTCGAGAACTGCGCTCCCATGTAGGACGCTGGATTCCGGTCTGTCGGTGAGTTCGAGAAGTAGGCGCGCAGTTCGCCTGCCTCCTCGCGGAAACCCACGAAACTCGGCCAAGAGTCCTCAGGGAAATACTCCCGCATCCTGCTTTCGCAGTGGGTGAGCGCGCCGGACGTGGCCATCATCCGCAATGGCGCAGTTGACGCGTGCCGCCTCCGCGTCGGCGCAGGCATCTTGAACTGGCTGATCTCGAAGATTGACGTGGAAGCCGCACCCCGTTGGGCACGTTTGAGCGGCAAATGTTCCCACATGACAAGCTGGGGGACGATCTCCCCCTCTGGCACGTCGAACATGTGTGGTCCGGTGATCGTGCGCGATCCAAGCGGCAGGCGCCGGAAGGCCTCCGGCTGGGCCAACGCGGGGTCAGGTTGGTGATTTTCCGGAATGGCGAGATGCGGCGACGCCATCATTAGGGCGCTCAGACGCCGCCATGCCGCTTGGAATCCGGCACGCAAACTCTGTAGAGCGTCCCCTTCCCCACAGATGAGATCAGTGGAGAAGACGAAGTGATAGTGGAACGACTTCCCCCCACTGTAGGTAACGTTCAACCCGACGAAATCACGGAACTGATCACGTAGGTCTCGCACAAACGCGCCGATGGGAGCGTCAAGGGGATGTTTGGGGCTGCGGAACCAACCCAGTTGCTTTTGGAAGAATCCGACTGATGGAACGTCGTACTCCATCGTGAGGATGACATAGCGGTCGAGATGGACCCGCATCATTGGCGAGTGGAAGTCCGGATCGTCTAAGGGGACGCGACGAAGCGGGTTCGTAAAATACTGGAAAGTCGCCCAAGTGATTGGGTCCGGATTTCGGCGGTAATCGTCCGTGTCGGATGGCCCGCGTCCAGCGTGATTCTTGATCTGGCTTAAGCAAATATATGACCCGTGCTTTGACAGCATGGGCTTGATAACTCCGTCGATTAAATTGCAGGATTCTGTGCTCGAAGCCTTGTGGAACTGTGCAACTTCTCGGGCAGTCAGTTTGGCGGCATAGCACCGGTCCCATAGGGACTTGAATTCGTTGTACATCGTCTTTGGCATCGCAGGGGCAGGTGTGATTGCGGCGGACAAAAAACCTGCGATGTACGTAATGATCCCAGTTCATGACTCCCGGGACTTGTCCGCCGCTTTAAGTATTTATCATGATCTAGGTATTCTTTCTACTTTATTCGAAATGCAATATATTGTTGCAACAAGGCGCCCCTCTAAGATATAAACTGAGGCAATGGCTCGCTGCGCTCACCCCATCAGATCGGACCCGCGTCATAACGCGCCAATTCATCGCACTACTTGGCACGCAGATTTTCCCCCACGTAAGAGCACATCCTAATAAGACCTCTTAGGATGTGTCCTTACATGGGGGAATTTTCCACTGGAGAACCCACCCCAGTTACTTGCAGGCGAGCGCAGCGAGCCATTGCGCCCCGACATATGCGGGCGGTCGCGGCACCAAGTCGGCTGACCAATCGTGGCGCTACCGGCCCGGGGTCGGGCGTTCGCTAGGCCATTCAGCAGGCGCCCGAGCGGGGCGCTCGCTGCCATCGTGACGTCAGCGTAAGTCAAGCCTCAGCGGCAAGCTCCTCGGGGAAGTGTATCGCGAGAAGCTCACCGTAGCAGGCGTCGTTATAGCGCACGGCATTCCAGGCAAACCAACCAGTCGTGCCAACGGTGTATGCAACCTGCGCCGCTGCGAGGATCGGAATGCCCTTCGCACCTTGGGTTGCGCCGCCTGCGGCAGCTTTCGCAATCTTTCCCGTCTTCGCGAACTTCGTTGCCGCATCCATCCCATGATTAGCCAGGACCTGGGCTGTCTTCGTGATGCGCTCATGCTTGTGCGCCACGAGGAACAACTTCTTGATTTCCTCTAACCTCTTTACTCCGGCCCCGGCCGATAGAAGCGTTCGGACATGATCAGACTTGGCTAAAAGGTCGAGTGGATTTGGTGGACGTAGCCTCGTTCGGTCTTCGCCTGAAAGCCCGTACGCATCCCCAATGTATTCGATCATCGCGTCTAGACTCTCGTGCCCAACAAAAACTGACTTCACAGCTTGGGTACCGCTCCGCTTAATGATCTCGCCACGAACGTTATCGTAGATGCGATCTAAATCTTCGCGTCTCATCGCCACCATTCTTCACCTGTTGGGCACAAGCCCGTAATAGCAGCGACGCCAGAAGCTGGTAGGGATTACTCACAGCGACGCCCCACATAAGTTGGTCTGCCGGACTCTGAGCCACATCCTCGGACGCCGCAGGAAGGACCTTTGGGTCGTGGTCGCACCAGGGCAGCCGCGAGCGTTGACGCCCCTTCCGCCCCCATGACGAATTGGCTCAGAAATTCTAAGTTACGCGCTATGGCTCAAAACATCCTTGACGCGGCATTTTGGGCCACGTTATGAGCCAATCAAACGGCCACCCTAACTTATGAGCCAGCCATGCGGATCGCATACTACAGGGTCTCGACGCGGGACCAGTCCATTGAAGCGCAGCGCCATGCCCTTGGCGGATCGTTCGACCGCGAGTTCGCAGACGAGGGCGTCAGTGGCGCCGTCATGGCGAAGGATCGCCCCGGCTTCGCCAAGCTTCTCGAACAAGTGCGGACCGGCGACACTCTCTGCGTCACCGCTCTCGACCGGCTGGGCAGGGATGCCCTGGACGTTCAGGCGACGGTGCGCCGCCTCATGGATGATGGTGTGATCCTCGACGTCCAAGGTCTTGGACCGATTGCGAAGGGTGTTGGCGAGATCGTCGTGGCCGTTTTGGCCCAGGTCGCCGATCTAGAGCGTCAACGCATCGCCCAACGCACGGCAGAGGGTCGTGAAGCCGCCAGGAAGTCGCTGGAGGCCACGGGACGAACTCACCGGGGGAAAGCCAGCTTAGGCCGCCCGAAGGCCTTAGACGGGGCCTCAGTAAAGGCGTGGCGGGTAGAAAACGGCGCGTCCATCAAGGGTACAGCGGATCATTTCCGGGTCAGCGTCGCGACCGCGAAGCGTTACCTCCGCGACTAATGGGTATTCTCGCTTCCCCGCTAAGCTATGCTTGCCACATCGAGGCGGGAGCCGAAAATGTCGCGGGCGTCGTTGATAGCCGTTTTCCTAATGGGCGTCGTGAGCGCGGCGTCGAATGTCGCGGCGTCAGAGTTCACCTGCCATCCAGCGGAGAAGTATCTGTGCAGTCCGGGAAAGGGTTGTCAGAAATCAGTAGTGACGGTGTTCGCAAAGTTCTCGGCGACTGGCGCTGGCCGGGCCAGCTACAGCCGGTGCGACCAGCGCGGCTGTGACCAGCACGACGCCAACACCTACAGCAGCGGCTCGTTTCTGAACATCGAGCTACCGGGCAAAGCGGTGTTCGCGAAAGTCGGACCCGATGGCGCATGGACCGAAGTCGTCTCTCTCGGAAACGATGTCATCATCGCCCAAGGCCGTTGCGTTGCACCTCCTGACGCGGCGCATTGAATCAGCGCCGCGAATACACAGCGCCAGCGATGATGACCGCGCCGATGATGACAGCGACGCTCACCGGCACTGCGGCGATGGTCTGGAAGGCGAACCAGATGAGCAGCAATCCGATAATCAAGACGAGGGCGATCGCCACGATCCATAGGGCTGACCTAACGGAAAAAGTGATGATCCTTTCTAAAATCGGGCCAACGACATCGGCACCCGCCTCAATGGGCTCCACGACTTTCTGCACCAACCAATTGTAGGGGCGCGACAACCGACGACCGATCCAGCCCATAGCGCGCGCGGAAGACCGGGGCGCGAAGGGCGTGACGGTGAAGTAGAGGCCGATTGCAAAGACGACTGGGGCCAGAAACCAAAAGTCGGTCGTGGTGACAGTCGCGGATGCGACCAGCGCGATGAGACCGAGGAACGCGACGATCAGTCGGGCCGTCCAATCCCAAATGAGGGCTACAGCCCCAAACACCTTTTGCATCGCCGCCCCCGTCGCACCATGGTTGAGCTTAGCCCACATCGCTCCGACCTCGACAGTTCCGACGGTGGATCGAGACGGTTGCCCCTACCCGCCCGGTCGGATTCTGGAAGTCAGGATCGCAAACGAGGATTCCGCGAACACATTCGCCGAACTGCGGTCCGCATGGATCGTAAGCTTTGGGATCGTGTGAAATCCGGCTCGCCAAGCCGCCCTCAGAATGGCGCTGGGCGCGATACCGTGGTGACGTGCGCGGCAGTCAAGCTATGTGACCTTGCACAGGCACGCCGCGCTCCCTACCTACCATCTGTGCTCCACGATTGGGGCACATGTCTCAGTCGTTGATGGGCGCAGAGGAAGAGCGTCCATGAACACTGAACTGGTCTTGCGGGTGGTCGAGAGTGTCTCGATCTTCGCCGCAGCCGCAGTAACGGTCCTGCGTATCTGGACCCAGTAATGAGCCACCCGAGCGGGGCAGCACCCTAGGGAGCAGCACCAATCGGTTCCAGGAGCCTTTCAGCACACTCAGGGATGCTAGCCATCCGGGCTCCTGCAAACAAAGTAGATAAAATAGATAAAAGAAATATCGAACGGACGAAAAGTCACATTCGGAATATGGGCACTTCCGTAATACGCAGCCCAACTTAAAGGCGGGTTCGCATCCCGCGCTCAAACGCAATCACGTTTCAGGATCAATTCTCAATAACCCGGCCTAACCAGCCGGGTTTATGCTGTCCGGTCCTAAATGCAGCGCCGATCCAACAGGGTAGAAAGCGCCCAGCGGCGCCATCAGCCACTTCAACTTTCGACTGGTTGCTCAGGCCGCTTCCAGTCTGCACTCGCCTTTTTCCTCATGAATACAACGTCAGGACCGATCTCGTGACGACGTACCACCCCGGTCTCGTACAAGGTTCGCAAAGCCTGAGCGACTGCTTCAACGGGGAGGCCCGTGCGCGCGCTGAGGGCATTGACATTTAGAGGCCCTTTGTTCAACGCGTCTAGCACTACATTACCAACATTCACGTCTCGCGCTGCGCCAAGAATTCGAGACGACAGTGCGTTGACTTGTGGTGCTACGTACTGATCTCGCGCTGTACTTTGAAGAATATTAACCTGGGTTTGAAGCTCCGAAAGCTGCGCTACAACCTCTAAAACCTTTTCATCTGGAGACACCGCCTTGTCAGCGAGCGCGGCTTGCAGGTCCACGATCTTCGTATCGATCGCGGCAAGCTGAGCGTCCACAGCACGTCCCGGCAGCGCGCTCATCCAATTCGTCTCGTCACGATAGTCGGTCGGAGCGTACAGCGCGGCTCGATTTAGATTCAGCGTCCCGAAGAACAGCACCAGCAACAGCGTCGGAAAACCGATCAGGAACCACACGAACACGGACTGGACCTCCGGCGCCATGAACCCGATCGTTACAGTGCCAAAGACCTCAGCGAGCATGGCGAAGATCGCCACGATCGTGAGTGGATTGCTGATTGTACTGGCTTTCTCGATCATCACTTTCCCCGTTTTCCAGCAGAGCTTATCTGATCGAAAGTGACGACCAAGCTGTCCCTTGAATCGGCAACACGTCGTTCCGACAGTCGGTCACACGCACGCCGCTCAAGGGGTCCGTCAGAAAGCATCTCGCACGGCGTTCTGGCCAAGGAATACGGGGTCAGCCGGGCCGCGATCCAGCTTGCGGAGAAACGTGGCGTCTTAACGCCACGTGGTAGAGCCTGGACGCCTGTGGCGGCGCGGCGGATCATCGAACGGCTTACTTGACCAAGCCACCACGGATCGCATCCCGATAGTATCGGAGCATTTCGACGTCAGAGAGGTCGATGACCTGTTCGTCCTTAGACCCGTTGCAAGTCATCCCCAGCATCTCTGCCCCAGTCGTTCCGGGCACAGCATACGCCCAACTTTTGTCGGGTTCAGGCGCGGGAGTAAGCTTGCCAGAGGCATCGTAGCTGGCACGGGCGATGACCCGGGACCGCTTCTCATCACAATCCACCTCTTCAAGATTTTTGATGATCGAGGAGCCCTCAATCGGTTCGGCGAAGAGAACCGTGACCCAAGCGCGGCTGTAGGGTTTGCGTGCATCCACGCTGTCAGTGTCCAGAACGACCATCGCCGCTTTTGAGGCCGAGACGATTTTGTACTTGGCCGCCTCAGCGGTCAGCGGCGCCAGCACCGCAAGCGCGACTATAAGCGCGGTGTCTCGCAGGATCGCCATTACGCCTCTCTCTCGTCATCACCCGCCAAGAACACCGGAGCAATGAAGTCGTCGAACAATGGCTGATCCTCGATTACGATCTTGCCCTTCACCAGCGCGCGAAGCTGAGGTTCAAGATGCCTTTGGGCGAAGGCGCGAAGATACTCGCGAACCACACTCCCCTCCAGCCGCGCGATCCGGATCACCTCTTCGCCGAGCGCATTGAGCGATGCTTGCAAATCGGCACCCTGAACAAGACGGTGGATCGCCTCAACCATCAATATCTCACCGGAATAGAAGATCGTGTTGCCTTCCATCCTAGCGAGGTAGTCCGTGAAGTTACGCTCTGCTTCAATGCCCTTGTAGGCGTCGCGCATCACGGCTTGGTCTATGTGGGCTGCGATCTTGTTACGCAGCGTGCGGATCAGGCAGTCGTTGGCGAAGTAGACGTTTAACGACTTGAGGTCGGCCACCGCAGCGGGCGTGATTACGTCACCGTACTCACGAAATAACCGCTGAAAGCGGTCGCGGATCAGGTCCCAACCTTCCGCCAGTCTACCCGCAAGCATCCGCATGTTGACGAGATTGACGGTCATGGCGGCCATCCGGACCGGCTCAGGCGACCCGTCTTCCATCCGGGCCAAGATCACCTGTCGGCTTAAGATCACGATGTCGTTCTGAAGCTGGCCGCACATGAGGAAGAAAAGCGCATCGTCTTCCGGGACGGCGGCAAGGTCACCGGCGGTGTACCGCAGCGGATAGATTTCAACGGGGGCTGACTTCTTCACCATAGCGCAGCTTAGCCGACCGTGCGCTGACCCCGACAGTCCGTAAATCATCTCTCTAAGGTCGCCCCGCTGCACGGAAGGCCGCCGATGTAGATCGATCCGGGCCGAGGGCGTAGCCATCAGGTCGGCAGAATGGCGTTCGCCGTGGCCGTGCTGATCCTCAATCCGATCGTTGGTTTCTCGGTGGATTTCAGCCCGCAGCGGTGAGTCCGATGTCGTCCTTGCCGAGGCTTGCCGACGCGATGAAGTCGGCGGCGATCTCCATGATCAGGAGATAAGTGCCAATTGTAATGGCCCCCACCAAGCCGGTGCGAGCCACGTTCAGAAAGGCTTTCGAGAACCTTTGAAGAGTTCGCGGCGCTGGCTCCTCTTGAATGAAGTTCGCGAGCAATCCCTCGAAACTGTCGTTCATCCACAGCCCCAATACGAGCAGACTCCAGATGTAGAGCAAGCCAAGCCAAAATGAACTGACGATCTCATTGGCGACCCCCAGGGCGCCGACCATCAGGAAACGTTCGATGAAATCGAACCACCATTTGGAGAAGTTGTGGCGATGCTCTCGCAACGCAGCCTTGCTCTGATGCATCCTGCCGCCCCGACCGAAGTGATCGCCGTCTCGTGGCCCCGCCAGTGACCGTCCCATGAACTGAGGTCGGTCACCACCCTGAGCTACTCCGACTTCCGGATTCGCTGTACGAAGATCGACGTCATTGGGCGCTCTTCAACGAGCGGGCCGCAGCCTCTTCGTGAACGGCTGCGGGTTGCGCCCGCTGGAGAAAGACGTACCCGGGCCTCACCGGTCTCGCCACGCTCGCTGTCAGCTTGGCTCCGTTCGCGTGGTTGAGGTCGTCCGACAATGCAGGCGCGGCCTTCGCTCACGGCTTCCGCCTCAAGGCCCAGATTATCGCTGCCACCGCGCCACCGATGGCGGTCACGAGGCTGGTGAGCGAGGCAATGATCTCGGTAGGGTTCAACGGTCGGACTCCTCCTTAGAATCAAGGGGTCCGGTTCCGGTCCGACTACTGAGGCGTGCTGCCCAAGCACTGTCAAGAGATCGGTTCTGCGTTCGTTCTCTGTTCCACAGCGTTACTCCGCAAGAAGTTTTTCCCTCGCGGGTCCCACGTCAAAAGCGGACGTATCTACTGCGGCTGATCTCCGCACTGCGTTGGCTGCACTCAACCGGCAGATCAGAGGCTCCAATGCCGCCCGGTTCTCCAGCGCAATGTGTTCCCACAACGGTCGGCCCAAAGCCTCGGTGACGGCTTCTACGAGATTGCCCTTGGCGTCGAATTGAGCACCCATGACACCCCCCATCAGGGACAGCGTGAAAACCTTCTCGCCATCCTGATGCTCGATGCTGACGCGATTGACGATCGCGCTCATGGCCTGCCGCAACTTGCTGCGCGCGTGGTCGCGCTCTTTCGGATCATCCGATTTCGCGGCAAGCCTGATGTCAGCGACCCGGCGCAGATGTTCTTCGGCACCAACCTTGCCCGACGCCTTCTCGATCCCGGCTTCCATTTCAGCGAGTTGGGACTCGTAGCCATCGATTTCAGCCTTGAGCCCCCTCAGAACCTCCATGGCGTCGTTGTCGGTCTCATCGAAGATGCGGATGAGCTTCTGACGCCGATCCCGCTTTTCGGAGATCGCCTTAGTGAGTTCCGCGCACTGGTTCTGTAGCTCTCGCAGATCGCTCGACGCTTCGAAGAACCGCTGGTCCATGGCGAGGTCAATACAGAGGTCGAGCGCGGCCTCCTCGAACAGGTCATAGCGATAGTAGTCGCGGTTCTCGCACGCCCGCCTATCGCCCGCGCGTTCGCAACGCAGGTAGCGGTAGACACGCCCCTTCTTCTCGTTCGAACTGACGTGGGCAGGCTTCCCGCATTCGCCGCAGACCGTGAGCCCGGAGAACAGGACAGATAGCCCGCCGGGAACCCGCGCACCCTTGAACTTCTGCCGGTTCGCCGCGCTAGCCCGCGCCCGCGACACTAGATGGGCGTCCACGATCCGGGGGTAGAATCCGGAGATGCGCTTCCCAGCGTGCACGCCGCTCTCTCCGAGGTAATCGCCCTCCACGGCGGGGTTGTCGATCATCTGCCGGATCGCCGTACGTCCCCACGTCCGGCTTCCTCGCGCTTCCTTGCCCCACGCGCCCCAAGGCCGTTCCCCCATGCTGTTGAGACGTTGGGCAATGAGACTTACGCCCATCCCGTCAGCGGTCCACTTGAAGACCATGTTGACGATTTCGACGCGGTGATCATCCTTGATCCAGCCGTCAGCGGCGTCGGTGCGACGAAGCCATAGCGGCGGACGGGCGGCGAGATTGGTCCACTTGCCCTCTCTTCGCTCGGCTTTCCCCCACATCTTTTCCCTGGCCCGTAGAACGTTCTCGGACTTGTCCGCGCTTTCCTTGTGGGCCAACGCGAAGCTGAGGGAACTGGACAGCCACTCTTCGAGGCTCGGGTTGGCCTTGAACACGGTGTCCTTGTCGGCGAAGGCGATCCCAATGCCACGACTTGTGAGGCCGTGGACCCACATCATCGTTTCGTCGATGGCTAGGCGGCTCAGCCGGTTCGCCTTGTAGGCCAGCAGGACCGTTCCCCGCGCAACCTGCCCAGAGTGGACGCGCTGAATGAAGGCGTGGAGTTCTGAGCCGGGCTGGAGGTGTTCGCCCTTGTAGGCGCTGAAGCCATCGCAGGTCAGGACTTCGCTGATCTGCCAGCCCTTACGGGCGGCGTATGCGCGGCAAACTTCCAATTGAGTGGAGAGCGTGTCGCCTTGGCCTTTGCCTTGTTCGTCGGTGGAGTAGCGCCGGAAAATGACGCATGGGGTTGGAGTGAACATTGAGCCCCCGTTTTACCAAACCGGGTGCCCCGACCGTTAGAAAATTCGGTTCACCCAAGTTCCGGGGATCGTGGCCTTCCGGACAAGAAGAACCAGTTGATCGCCGACGAAATCATGAACCGCGGCACGGTCGATCATGCGCCGGTCTATCCGCGTGAGGTGGCGCGGCGCGCGCTCGAGCTGTCAGCCAGCGCGCTGATCCTGGTCCACAATCACCCCTCCGGCGACCCGACGCCCTCAAGCGCCGACGTCGACATGACCCGCCAGATCGTCGAGGCCGTCCGGCCCCTACGCATCACCATCCACGACCACCTCGTCGTCGGTCGGGACGGAACGGCCAGTTTCAAGGCGCTGGGTCTGATGTGAGGCTGCCGGACCTGCGCCTTGATCCCGCCGCGTGAACGGCGCAGGTCGGAGCCCAGATCTGTCGGTCGGATTTTGGAGCGCCGTGCATGACCCTCACCCCAGCCCAATGCAATCGGGTGCTGGTGCTCCAGGGGGGCGGCGCGCTGGGATCGTACCAGGCCGGCGTGGTCCAGGCCCTGGCCGACGCCGATTTGAAGCCCGGCTGGGTGGCGGGCATTTCCATTGGCGCGATCAACGCCGCCCTGATCGCGGGCAACGCGCCTGATCAACGGCTGGAGAAGCTGGAAGCCTTCTGGAACCTCACGTCTTCGGCGACCCCGGCCACGCGAGCGCCGTCGAACGATCACATCCGGGGCTTCTGGAACGAGATGAGCGCCGGTTGGGTGGCGGCCTTCGGCGTGCCGGGCTTCTTCATGCCCAGATTGCCACCCGCCATGCTGTATCCGCCCGGCGCGCCCCAGGCGATCAGCCTCTACGACACCGCGCCGCTCAAGGAGACGCTGGAAACCCTGGTGGACTTCGATCGCATAAACGCAGGCGAGACCCGGCTGAGCGTAGGCGCGGTGAACGTCCGGACCGGCAACTTCACCTATTTCGACAACACGAAGGACCGGATCCGGGCCGAGCACATCATGGCCTCCGGCGCCCTGCCGCCCGGCTTCCCGCCCGTTGAGATCGACGGCGAGCACTATTGGGATGGCGGCATCGTGTCGAACACCCCGCTGCAGTATGTCCTCGACGAAGCCGGCGACCGGGACCTGTTGATTTTCCAAGTGGATCTGTTCAGCGCGCGCGGCGAGTTGCCCAAGACGCTGCTGGAGGCGGCGGAACGCGAGAAGGATATCCGCTTCTCCAGCCGCACCCGCCTGAACACCGACGTCCAGATGCAGATCCATAACACCAAGGCCGCGCTCCAGACCCTGATCGCCCGCCTCCCCCCGGAACTGCACGGCGATGTGGTGGAATTGCTCCGCGCGTTCGCGCACGAGAGCTCGATCGCCATCGTCCAGCTGATCTATCGGGCGAAGCTCTACGAGGGGAACTCCAAGGACTACGAGTTCTCACGGGTGACGATGCGCGAGCACTGGCAGGCAGGGATGTCGGACGTGCGGCGATCCCTGCGCCACGGCGACTGGCTGAACCTGCCGATGACGCCCGGCACGACGACCTACGACCTGACGGGAGATGGACGGCCGGACGTAAATCCGCCATGAGGCCTTGCTGCACTGCACCATAGCGCACGAATGGAGCCTCGCATGAGCCTGAAAGCCAAGACCGCCCTCGTCACCGGCTCGACCAGCGGCATCGGCCTCGCCATCGCCCGGGCGCTCGCCGCCGAAGGCTGCAATGTGGTGATCAACGGCTTCGGTGATCCCGCGGCCATCGAGGCCGAGCGCGCCAAGATCGAGGCCGATTTCGGCGTCAAGGCGGCCTACGACGGCGCGGACATGACCGACGGCGCGGCGATCGCCGCCATGGTCGCCAACGCCGAGAAGACCTTCGGGTCGCTGGACATCCTGGTGAACAACGCCGGCATCCAGCACGTGGCCCCGATCGACGAGTTCCCGGTCGACAAGTGGAACCAGATCCTGGCGATCAACCTGTCGTCCGCCTTCCACGCCATGCGCGCGGCGATCCCCGGCATGAAGGCCCGCAAGTGGGGCCGGATCATCTCGACGGCCTCGGCCCACAGCCTGGTCGCGTCCCCGTTCAAGTCGGCCTATGTGTCGGCCAAGCATGGTATCGCCGGCCTGACCAAGACCGCAGCCCTGGAGGTGGCGACCCATGGCGTCACGGTGAACTGCATTAGCCCCGGCTACGTCTGGACGCCGCTGGTCGAAAAGCAGATCCCCGACACCATGGCCGCGCGCGGCATGACCAAGGAACAGGTAATCAGCGACGTCCTGCTGGAGGCCCAGCCCACCAAGGAGTTCGTTACCGTCGACCAGGTCGCCTCGCTGGCGGTCTACCTCTGCTCGGACGCGGCCAGCCAGATCACCGGGGCCAACCTCTCGATCGACGGCGGCTGGACGGCGGAATAGCGCCAGCTGTCACCGGCCGGCGGCGCCAACGTCATAGATGTAGAGCGCGCCGCGGCCGTCTTCCGGAATGAAGTAGCCGCGCAGCCCGGTCGCGGTCGCCTCGAAGACGGCGGCGTTGGAGGTCATGGCCGCCCCCGCCGGGCTCCAGGCCTGGACCGGCGCCTGCCAGATGGGCCGCAGGGTGCTGATGTCGATCAGCTCCAACCCGCCCAGGGCCAGCGGCGGCCGGTCGCGCGCCGGCCGATAGTAGGCGACGCCGGCGCACAGGATCTGGCCCGCCCCGACGCCGTGACAGTCCTGATAGTCGATGTACTGGCTGCGGTTCGCGACCGACCGCGCCGGCCCACGCACCCGGCCCTCGCGGTCCACCGACCAGGCGTAGAGACGCCGCCCGCCCCAGCTTACGCCCACCAAGGCGCGGCCGCCCGGATCGCGGGCGAGCGCCCCGATATGATCGTCGACGCGCAACGCCTCCACCGCCGTCATCGTCCGGGGATCCACGCGGTAGAGGATCGACGGCCCGCCGGGCCGGTACTCTGCCGCCGGGACCCAGAGATAGCGGCCATCGAAGTCGAGGCCGCCGGCATGATACATCGCGCCATCGCCCAGCTTCAGCCGCGCCAACAGCTCGCCCCGCGCGTTCAGCTTGAACAGCCAGCCCTGGCCCTTGCCCTGATCGCGATCGAAGCCCCCGCGCCGCTCGGGATAGAGGCGCGTTCGTTCCAGGATCTCGACCGACGAGACGAAGATGTCATCGCCGATCTTGACCATGCCTTGCGGGTGAAAGGCGTCGAACTGCAGCGGCGTGGCCGAGACCTGGGTCCAGCGGCTGTCGCGGGTCAGCGTCTGAACCGTCGCGGCGACATCAGGCGCCGGCGAGCGCGCCGCCGACGGCCCAACGCCAGCTATGAACGAGAGGCCCATGGCGACGACTGAAGCCACCCGTCGCCATGTCATGCCCGCTAC
>JAIXTR010000284.1 GCA_027483845.1 Caulobacteraceae bacterium
GCGATCCGGCTGTCCAACGTCAAGCGCAACGGCGCCTAGGAGTTTCCCAAATGAAAGCGATTTGCTGGCAGGGCAAGAAGGACCTCCGCTGTGAAGAGGTGCCCGATCCCATCATCCAGGATCCGAAGGACGCGATCATTCGGGTGACGTCGACGTGCATCTGCGGCTCGGACCTGCACCTGATGAACGGCTTCGTGCCGACGATGTGCGCCGGGGACGTCATGGGGCACGAGGCGATGGGCGAGGTCGTCGAGGTTGGCGCCGAGGCCCGCGCAAAGGGCCTGAAGGTCGGCGACCGGGTGGTCGTGCCCTTCCAGATGACCTGCGGCGAGTGTGAACAGTGCCAGGCCGGGAACTTCTCGGTCTGCCAATCCACCAACCGCAACGCCGATCTCGCGAAGGCCTTCTTCGGCGACACCACCGCGGGGCTGTTCGGCTACTCCCACATCACCGGCGGCTATGCGGGCGGCCAGGCGGAATACCTGCGTGTCCCGTTCGCGGCGACGACCGTCATCAAGGTGCCTGACGAGGGTCCCGACGAGCGGTACCTGTTCCTCAGCGACATTCTCCCGACCGGCTGGCAGGCGGCGAAGTTTGCCGACATCCAACCCACCGACACCGTCGCGGTGTGGGGCTGTGGTCCCGTCGGCCTCTTCACGATCCAATCGGCGATCGTGCAGGGCGCCCGTCGCGTGATCGCGATCGACGACGTGCCGGAGCGGCTGGCGATGGCGGCGTCGCTAGGCGCCGAGGTGCTCGACCGTAGCCAGCAGAAGGTCATCCCGACGCTCAAGGACATGACCGACGGTCACGGCCCGGATAAGTGTATCGACGCGGTCGGCATCGAGGCCCACGGACCGACCCCGGTGCTCGAGCTCATTGACCGGGCGCAGACCGCGCTCAAGCTGGAGACCGAACGACCGGTCGCCCTGCGCGAGGCGATCATGGCCTGCAAGTCGGCCGGCACGGTTTCCGTCCCAGGCGTCTACGGCGGGCTGTCGAACATGATCCCGATGGGGGCCATGATGAACAAGGGCCTGACCCTCCGCACCGGCCAGACCCACGTTCGGCGCTGGAGTGACGACCTGCTTCGCCGCATCGAAGAGGGTGAAATCGACCCGACGTTCGTCATCACCCACACCGAACCCCTGAGCCGGGGTCCGGAGATGTACAAGACCTTCCGCGACAAGCACGACGGGTGTGTGAAGGTGGTCCTAAAGCCGTAGGCGATCTGGGCCGCTCCCGGGACGGGGCCGCGCCAGCCAAGCGGCCTTCGCCGGTGGAGCGGCCCTCGCAGGCTTTTGGCCGCAGATGCCGCCTCTTCGCCGGGCGGCTGGCGCCTAGCGCGGCTTCTGCTTGAACGTCGCCCCGACGACGCCCGCGTCCGGGCCGTCGGGTCCAGCGGCGGTCCGGGACCTTGCCGCCGTCTTCTTCTGATCTTCCGTCGAGCCTTTGGTGGGTGGTTCGCCTAAGGGCTGTGCGGCGTTGGCCTTCCGGCCGGCGGTTTGAGCCTTCTCGGTCATGGTAGCCTCCTCGTTCCGGAAGGGGCGGCGCGCGGTCCGGTTCCCTCGTCCTGCCAAAGGACGCGGCGTCACCCGCTCTTTGACACAGGCTGGGGCTTGGCGTTCCCGCACGTCATGCGCCTACGCTTCCCGAAACTGGAACCGGGAGGACCGCATGGCGCAGGCAGCTGAGGGCTTCAAAGTCCGCCTCGAACCCCAGGACGAGTATCCGCACGATCCTGGCGAGGCGAAGAACTACAACGAAAGCATGTACTTCAACGTCTTCGATCCGGTTCAGAAGACGGGCGGGTGGTTCCGGATTGGCAATCGGCCGAACGAGAACTACGCCGAGATCAGCGTCTGCTTCTATCTCCCCGACGGGCGCGTTGCGTTCACATTCGGGCGCCCCACCATCGAGGGGAACCGCGAAATGGCGGCCGGTGGGCTGAAGGTCGAGGTTGTCGAGCCGTTCAAGCGGCTGAGGGTCAGCTTCTCGGGCAAGGCGCTGGTGCTGGCCCGGCCGCACGAGATGGCCGACCCAAAGAAGGCTTACCGTGAAAACCCCTCGGTTCCCTGTACGGTGGAGCTCGACTACGAAGGCGTTTCGCCGATGTATGGCGGCGAGACGGTGAAGGCCGACGGCTCGCCGCTCGAGATCGATCCCGACAAGTCCTTCGCCAAGGCGCACTACGAGCAGCACTGCGCGGCGCGCGGCGTCGTTACGGTGGGCGACGAGCGCTTCGAGCTGTCGGGCTATGGCCTGCGCGATAAGTCGTGGGGCCCGCGCCACTGGCAAGCCATCGACTGGTACCGCTGGTGCCCGATGAACTTCGGCCGCGATTTCGGGATGATGCTGTCAGTGATCGGCGACGGAAAGGGTGGCGCGCGCCAGGGCGGGATGGTGTTCCGCGACGGGGTCTACGACCTGATCGAGACGTGCGTGATCGAGAGCGACTGGGACGACAACGACTACCAGACGGCGTTGCGCGCGACGGTGAAGACGGTCTCAGGGAAGTCGTACGAGGTCACCGGGAAAGTCGTTTCGCTGATCCCGCTCCGCAACCGGCGGACCACGCCTGACGGTCAGGAACTGCATACGCGGATCACCGAAGGCATGACCGAGTACCGCTGCGGCGACCTCGTCGGGTATGGCCTCAGCGAGTACCTCGATCAGATCGTGGATGGCGCACCCAGCGGACGCACGGCCGGCTACTGACCCTCGATCAACGCCCGCTTGCCTGACGCCGGGTCCGGTCATCTCCACTGCGCCCCGTTGCAAGAACGGGGAGAGACGCGACCATGGACGACGCCCGCACGGCCAGCGACACGGCGCTCGACTTCGACCCCGACGCCTTGCGCGAGCGGTACCGGCAGGAGCGTGACAAGCGTCTGCGGCCGGACGGAGAGGCTCAGTACATCGAGCTGGCGGGCAGCTTCGCACGCTACGCCGAGGACGACCCTTACGCGGATCCGGATTTCGCCCGCGCGCCGCTGACCGACGAGGTCGAGGTCGCGATCATCGGGGGCGGGTTCTCGGGCCTTCTGGCGGCGGCGCGCCTGCGCGAGGCAGGCGTCAACGACTTCCGCATCATCGAGGCCGGCGGCGACTTCGGCGGCACCTGGTACTGGAACCGCTACCCGGGCGCGCAATGCGACATCGAGAGTTACTGCTACCTGCCCCTGCTGGAAGAGCTCGGCTACATCCCGAAGGAAAAGTACTCGTACGTCGGCGAGATCTTCGAACACTCCCAGCGGATCGGCCAGGCCTATGGCCTCTATGACATCGCCTGCTTCCAGACACGGGTGAACCAGCTCTCCTGGGATGAGGGCCTGAAGCGCTGGCGAATCCAGACCAACCGCGGCGATGACATGAAGGCCCGGTTCGTGATCATGGCGTTGGGCACCGCCAGCCGCGCCAAGCTCCCGGGCATCCCCGGGATCGAGACGTTCGAGGGGCACAGCTTCCACACCAGCCGCTGGGACTATGGCTATACCGGCGGCGACACCACCGGCGGCCTCACGGGCCTAGCCGACAAGCGGGTGGCGGTGATCGGCACAGGGGCGACAGCGATCCAGTGCATCCCCTATGTCGGCAGGTACGCCCAGCACCTGTATGTCTTCCAGCGCACCCCAAGCTCAGTGGACCTGAGGGGCAACAAGCCCACGGACGATGCCTGGGCGCAGAGCCTGCAGCCGGGCTGGCAGCGGGCGCGGCGGCACAACTTCGCCGACATCGTCGAGGGGCGGCCGTTCACCGAGGATCTGGTCAACGACAGCTGGACCGACATCTTCCGCAACCTCGCCTCGGGCATCGCGGCGGCCATGGCCCGCGGCGAGAAGCTCACGCCGCAGGAGGCCGCGAGGAAGGCCGAGCTGGCGGACTTCGCCAAGATGAACAAGATCCGCGCGCGCGTGGACGCCGTGGTGACCAAGCCGGACGCGGCCGAGGCGCTGAAGCCCTGGTACCGCCAGTTCTGCAAGCGGCCCACCTTCAACGACGAGTTCCTGCCGACGTTTAACCGCCCGAACGTGACGCTGGTGGACGTGAGCGCGGCGAAGGGCGTCGAGCGGATCACCAAGACCGTCGTGGTGGCCAACGGGGTCGAGTATCCGGTCGACTGCATCATCTATGCATCGGGCTTTGAGATCTCGACGGCCTTTCGGCGGCGGATCGGTTTCGACATCAACGGCCGGGACGGCCTGTCGCTCTACGACTACTACAAGGACGGCTTCCGCACCCTTCACGGCCACTCCAGCCGCAATTTCCCGAACTGGTTCTATATCGGCGTCGGCCAGAACGGCTTGTCGGTGAACATGACCGCCATGTTCGACGATCAGGCCCAGCACATCGCCTACATCATCAAGGAGGCGAAGGCGCGCGGCGCCGTGACGGTCGAGCCGACCGCCGAGGCGGAGGAGGCGTGGGTGGAGGTGATCCGGTCGGTGGCGATCGCGAACCGCGACTTCCAGAACGCCTGCACGCCCGGCTACTACAACAACGAGGGCGGCGAGCGTTCGGGCGGCCTCAACGGCCAGACCTACACGCCGGGGATCAACAAGTTCAACGCATTGCTGGCCGAGTGGCGGGCGCAGGGCGACCTGGCGGGGCTGGAGTTGCGGACAGACTGACGGCGCCTCGCCGAGGTCCGGGCGGTGCGGCCTTAGCTGCGGGCCGACCGGGACGCCTTGGCGTGCGTCTCGCGTAGGACATCGCGCATGGCGAAGCTGGAGTGGATGCGTGAGACCCCCGGAAGGCGGGATAGCACGTCGGTGTGGACGGCCTCGTAGACCCGGGCGCTGGGGATCGAGACCTTGAGCACGTAGTCCACGTCCCCGGTCATCAAGAAACATTCCTGGATCTCGGGGTGCTCGCGCACGGCCGCCTCGAACCGTCGCAGATACTCCTCGGTCTGCTTCTCGAGCGTGAGGCGGACGATGGCGATCATCTCGTCGCCCGCACCCGGCGCTTCCACGATGGCCGTGTAGCCCCTGATGACGCCGCGCTCTTCGAGCAGGCGGATACGGCGGAGGCAGGCGGACGGCGACAGACCGACCTCCTGCGCGAGCTCGCTGTTCGGTCGCCGGGCGTTCTTGCGGAGCAGGCGCAGCAGCTTCAAATCCAGGGCGTCCGCCTGATGCGCTGATTGTTGCGTCACATTCGAATCCTGTGCGGTCCGGAAGCTACATTCAGCGGATCGTATCGCAGATCGAGCGGAAATTCGAAGGTTGTTCCGCTAGACTTGGCCGTCGAAACAGGGGCGGCGAATGCAGCTGGCCGGAGGCGGACAAGGCGGCGGGGGCGGGCGGATCACCGTCGATCTGGCCGCGCTGCGCGCCAACTACGCGGTCCTCGCCGAGGCCGCGGCCCCAGCGGCCGTTGCAGCTGTCGTCAAGGCGGACGCTTACGGACTGGGAGCCGCCGCGGTCGCCCCCGCGCTGGTGGCGGCCGGATGCCGGGAATTCTTCGTCGCCGTCCTTTCCGAGGCCCTTGCGTTGCGGCCGCACCTCCCCGCCGACGCAGTGCTCTATGTACTGAATGGCCTGGCGCCGGGCGAGGCGGAGGACTGCGCCGCCGCTGGCGTCCGCCCGGTGCTGAA